>JBBQIE010000210.1:0-5048 GCA_038324625.1 Anaerolineae bacterium
GGACCGCCTCGATCTTCTCCTTAATGGGCCCCAGTTGGCAGCAGGTGTCTTTGTGGAAGAGGAAGCGCCCGGTGCGTGCCGCCCAGCCCATAAGGTCCGCCGAGAGCACCCGCTTGTAGGGCACCGGGCACTCGTAGAGGCCGAGGGGCACATCCCCGGTAAGGGACAACAGGCGCTCGGCGTTGGCCTTCCAAGCATCGTCGCTTTCGTCCTCATCGGCGAGTTGGCAGGACAGCACCACCACGGCGGTCACCCCGGTGTCGTGCATCCGCCGGACGAAGGCCGCTTGCTCGCCGATGGGGCCGCCGAAGGTCCCGGAGGCCACCACCGGCACCCGCCCGCCGACCCGCCGGACCACCCGCGTGGCCAGGGCCAGGCGCTCCTCGGGGGAGAGCTCGTACATCTCGCTGGACTGGGCCACGGCGAAGAGCCCGGCCGCCCCGGCGCCGACATAGTAGTCGGTCAGGGCGTCCACGCCTTGCCAATCTATGTCACCGGCGTCGGAGAACGAGGTCAACATGACCGGCCAGACGCCGGGACGGATCTCGGTGGTCTGCATGGGGGAGGCCCTCCTCATGGTATGACGAATCAATGTAGCACAGGCACTCGGTGGTCCGCAGGTGGGGGAGGGTGGACCTGTCTATAGGCCCGGCACTCTCTCCACCGACGAGCGATGCCCTGGTGATTTCGATCATCTCCTTCTCGTCTTTACGTGAGGCCCCCTCTCCCCTGAACTGCGCCAAGCAGGGGGAGTCTTGCGCGTGGGCTCCCGATAGGTGAATCTATGGCTTCGCCTCCCGGTTTCCCGACCGGGCGAACCGTCCGCGAGGGGAATCGCCGCCTCGATGACCGCTCAGCGCCGCCATCGCCTATCCATCCTCGCCTTCAGCCTGGCCGGCATCCTCTGGGGAGTGGGCTTTCCCTTCGGAAAGATCGCCTTCCAGGAGCTGACCCCCTCCCAGGTGGTGCTCTATCGCTTTCTCCTGGCCTCGGCGGTG
Organism: Anaerolineae bacterium; assembly: GCA_038324625.1. Classification (GTDB taxonomy): domain Bacteria; phylum Chloroflexota; class Anaerolineae; order DRVO01; family DRVO01; genus JBBQIE01. Next base: position 999 of record JBBQIE010000210.1, read on the forward strand.
CTCCTGCCCATCGTGATCCGCCGCCGCGCCCGGCCCCGTCGGGCCGATTTGCCCCTCTTCCTAGCCACCGGGATCATCACCGTACCGGTGACCTTTCTCCTTCAGTTCGCCGGCCTGACCTACACCACCGCCGCCAGCGCCGCCCTGATCATGGGGGCCTCACCGCCCCTGTTGGCCCTGGCGGCGGTGCTCTTCTGCCGGGAGCGCCTGACCCTCCCCGGGTGGATCGCCGTCCTCGCTTCCACCCTGGGGGTGGTGCTGGTGGTGGGGCAACCGGGGGAAGGGCACAACTGGGTGGGGGACGTGCTGGTGTTCCTCTCCGCGGTGGCGGTGGTGGCCTCGGTGCTGATGAGCAAGGAGTTGGTGCGACGCTACCCTTCCCTGACTGCCACCACCTACATCATCCTATTCGGCACCCTGGCCCTGGTGCCGGCGGCCATCCTCTGGGACGGACCGCCGGTGCTGCCGCGGTCCCCGGCCGTCTGGGGATCGGTGCTGCTGCTGGGGATCGGATCCTCGGCCCTCACCAACGTCCTCTACAACTGGGGCCTCGGCCACACCGATGCCTCCCGCGCCGGGCTCTACCTGAACCTGGAGCCGCTGGTGGGGGCCCTGCTGGGGGTAGCCATGCTGCACGAGCCCCTGCCGGCGGCCGCCGCCTTGGGTGGAGCCCTCATCGTGGGCTCGGCGGTATACATTTCGCGGGGCGGATAACCTCTCCCCGTCCACTTGGCTCGCCAAGTGGACGGGCCCCTGCGCCAGGCACTACGTTTACCTGGCTATTCCCCGACGCGGGGAGGGGAGTTCTCGCTCCCCCTTCCTTCGCAGGGAAGGGGGAATAGCCAGGCTACTGCCTGGCGCTTGGGGGGGGTTAGGTCACCCTCCCAACGCCTCCCGCAGCCTCCGGGCCACGATCTCGGCCTCGCCTTCTTTCAGGGTGTGGGGATGGAGGCGCAGCTCCGGCTCGGTGAAGGTGCTCCAGTAGTAGTTCTCCGGACTCACGTACTGCACCGCCACCGAGGGGCGCCCCCGGCGTAGCCGCTCCATCACCTCGACGTGGTCCGCCCCCACCGTCTCCACGTCCCAGGTGACGGCGGCGTGGGGGATCTGCTGGCCCACTCCATAGGGCATCTGCCGCCAGGCCCGCACTGTGGGAACCGGCGCCACCCCAGCGATGATGGTCCGCACCCGCCCCTCCCACAGGGCCAGGTCGGCGGCGTGGTCCCGAGCCACGTACAGCTCCAGCGCCCGCACCAGCCCGGCGATCTCCTCCTTGCCCACCTTCATCGGCCGGCCTAGGCCCATGTTGGGGCAGTCGTTCAGGCGACAGGCCTCCACCAAGTCCTTTCGCCCCAGGATGAAGCCACTGGCCTGGGGGCCGCGAATGGCCTTCCCGCCGCTGAAGGTCACCAGGTCGGCGCCCTCGTGGACGAAGCGGGAGAGGTTCTCCAGTGGAGGCACCTCGGCGGCGGCGTCCACCATGACCGGCACCCCGGCGGCGTGGGCGATCTCCACCACCTCCGGCAGAGACAGGGCCGGACCCATGCAGAACCAGGCGTGGGTGAAGAAGACGGCCGCCACTCCCTCGTCCCGGACCGCCACCCGCAGCGCCTCGGCGTCCGCCTCGACCTGCACGAATTCCCCACCCGCCACCCGTAGGGACTGATCGAAGGGGTTCCGGTGGGAGGCCTGGACCACGAAGCGGTTCTTCATCCCGGCCGTATCCGGCAGTTGGGCGATCCTCTCCCGGTCGGTCCCGGTCATGCAGGCGGCGGCCATGAGGGCGATGCCGGCGGCCGCCCCGTCGCAGACGGCGGCCGCCTCCACCTCGGCCAGCGCAGCGATGCGCCGGCCCGCTGCCAAGTGCAGCTGGCTCATGTCCACGAAGGCGTCGGCAGCGGAGGCCATGGCTTCCAGGACCTTGGGCGGCATGAGGGAGCCGCCCAGGGCGGTCAGGGTGCCCCCGGCGTTGATGATGGGCTCGATTCCCAGTTCGTCGTAGATGCTCACTCACTTCTCCTCAAACGAGGCGGAATCATCACGCCTCGGAAGTCGCGTTGTACTCCACGCCCTCTACCTCGAAAATGGCCCAGGGCGCTCCTTGGTGCTCCCAGATCACCGGGGTGCGGGTGGGGACGAGCACCCCGTGGAAGGCCCGCCAGCGCCCCATCTCCACCCGCCAACGTCGCTTGGGGCCGGAGTCGCCCAGGTAGCGCAGGCCCTCGACCCGAGTGGGTAACCCCGATCGGGGGTCGAAACGGAAGGTCAGGCAGTCCTCCTCCTCGCCGAAGGGGAAGGTCAGGCGCGCTGCCGACGAGGAGACCTCCTCCCAGCGGGCCCGCTCGTCGGTGACGTACACCGAGGGGGCGTACATCCCCTCCGCCCACAGGCCCATGTTGGACCCCTGGGATATGCGCTCGCCCTGAACCAATCGTCCGGCGATCTCCATCGAACCCCGGCCCTCGCGATACCGGTCCCGCCCCCGGAGGATGGGGAACCCGAACCAGGTGATCTCCATATCTCGCTCCAGGGCCTGCCCGGGTCGTTGGCGGCTGGTGTAGCGCACCGGCAGGGGCACGGTGAAGCGGGGGTTAGGCAGTCGGAAGCGGGCCCGTCCCCAGAAGGTTACCGTGTCCATGACTGGTACGCGCATTCCTACCGCCTGCTCCAGGTAGCGTCGCACCGGTTTGGGCAGGTCCGATGGTAAGTCCACGAAGCGATCGAGACGAGTGGTGCCCACCGGTGGCCTCTCGACCTTGGGCGGCACCAGGGTGCCCAGCCAGCCGGCGGCCAGAGCCGCCAGGGCCAGCTTGAGGGGAGTATTGAGTTTCATGTGATTTCTCCCGTAATAATCCGGTCAAGTATGGCGCCGCGGACCAGGTCCAGACCTAGTTGCGTCGCCCCTTCGGTGCCCTCAGGGCAGGCTCTGAGCAGCCACCTCGTCACCCTGAGAATCCCATGCCGCACGTCGTCATGCCGGGAGTCTATGACCACAATCCGTAGGGGCGAACCTTGTGTTCGCCCTCGGCGGCCGGGCGAATACAAGATTCGCCCCTACGAGTCGCCACCCAGTACGTCATGAGCAGCAGCGCAGCGAAGGGTCTAGCATCACGAAGAGCGAGATGCTTCATTCCGCTGAGCAGCGCTCCATTCAGCATGACGTATCTGCTATTGGGAATACCCAACCTATCCTTCCTTGGCGCCTTGGCGTCTTGGCGTGAGGTCTCGTCACTCATTCTTGTCCCCGAGGCGCCTCCGGTCAAGGCCCGACGCCGGCCCGGGCTTGTCCAGGGACGGGCGTTAGCTCATCATGGCCGGTAGTGAAGCGGGCTACCAAGGAGAGGGAATGACCAAACGCAGGCTGAAAGTGGACCTCGAGGAGCTGATGTTGGCGCTCGGGGTGGACCATGACGAGATGTCCTACTACCTGGACACGGTCACCGGGGAAGTGGTGCTGGTGGTGGATGAAGAGATCATCAGCATCGAGCCCCTGGAGATTGACCAGGGCGGCCGTCACATCCCCGTCCCCACCGTGTCCACTCAGGAGCAGTACCGGGACGTGGAGGACTTCATCGAGACGGTGGCCTCCCCCGAGCTTCAGGGCCGCCTGGCCGAGGCCATCCTGGGGCGCGGGGCCTTCCGCCGCTTCAAAGACCTCCTGGCCATGCGGGAGATGGAGCAGAAGCGCTGGTATGCCTTCAAGGAGGCCCGGATGCGGGCTCGGGCCCTGGAGTGGCTGGAGGGGCTGGAGGGGCTGGGGATCGTCGCCGAGGAGACCGAATGATGCCCTACTGCCCGCGCTTCAGGCGCGGGCAGTAGGGAAGAGCCTAGGCTAATAGTCGGCTAACGAGAGAGTTGCGGCATATACGTCTGTAGGAACGCCTCGGTGGTAACCTCGTTGGTGGCCTCCGAGGGCGCCGATTCGGCGGATACCGACGGGAAGCCCAGGTCCGAGTACTCCTGGCCCGGCTCCAACTCCGGCTCCGGCTCAGTGGACATCCCGCCCAAGGCCACCACCGGGAACCCGGAGTAGCCCACGACGTTGATGGC
>JBBQIE010000211.1:0-5047 GCA_038324625.1 Anaerolineae bacterium
TCCCCACGCCGGACAATAAGAGGAGGTGAACTCGGGGCCTTGTCCCTCTATCGCAGGTCCTCGACCCACGGCATTACGATCTGTAGGAGGTATGAGATGCCAACCAATGGTGTGAACCGACGCGATTTCCTGCGGGTCTCCGCCCTGGGTGCCGGGCTGGCCGTCGCCACCGCCTGTACCGGCGCCACGCCGTCCCCCAATGAGCCCACCGCGGCTCCCGTCTCTACTGCCTCGCCGGCGGCGACCGCGACCGCCGCTCCTGCGACCGCACCTGTCTCCAAGTACTCCGAGGCTTCCAACCTGGCGGACAGGGTAAAGGCGGGAGGACTGCCGCCGGTAGACGAGCGTCTGCCCCAGGAGCCACTGTTGGTGGAGTGCTTGGAGGAGCCGGGCGAGTACTGCGATGACTTGCATCGCGCCGGTGGAAGCGCCAACTTCGCCTCCATGTATCTCTGGGAGGGGTTGACCCGCTGGGACTATCGCACCGGCAGCCTGGCGGTCGTTCCCAACATCGCCAAGGGCTGGGATGTCAGTGCTGATGGCACCACCTTCACCTTCCATCTCCGCGAGGGCATGAGGTGGTCGGACGGTGAGCCATTTACCGCTGATGACGCCATGTTCTGGTACAACGACGTAGCCTTGAACGAGGAGCTCACACCCAGTTTCCCCGGCTGGCTTAAGGTAGGTGGAGAACCGGTGCTCATCACCCGAGTGGATGACTACACGGTTACCTTTGCCTTTGCTCAGCCCTACTCGCTGTTCTTGGAGTACATGAGCTTCACCGGCGAGTCCAACCCGCCCTTCGCGCCGGCGCACTATCTAAAGCAGTTCCACCCCACCTACGCCGACGCGGCCGACCTGGAAAAGATGACCAAGGACGCCAAGTTCGAGTACTGGTATCAGCTCTATGCCAACAAAGCAACCTGGGGCAGCAACCCGGAGATTCCCGTCTTGTTCGCTTGGACACCGCAGGCCGAGTGGGATGGGCAAGCCCGCATGGCCGCTCCCCGCAACCCCTACTATTTCAAGGTAGACGCCAACGGCAAGCAACTGCCCTACTTCGAGCGTCTCGTGGTTGACGCCATGGACAATAGCGAGACCATTCTCCTCAAGGCCATCGCCGGGGAGATTGATCTCCAGGCCAGCTACATGGATTTCGTCAACTATCCCCTTCTAAAGGAGAACGAGGAAAGAGGCGGTTATCGAGTCCTGGAATGGGTTTTCGTCTGCGACCCATGCATCTTCGTCAACCAGACCGCCGCCGACCCGGAAACGCGCAAGCTCTTCCAGATGCCCAAGTTCCGCTACGGCCTCTCTCATGCCATCAATCGCGACGAGATGAATGAGTTGCTGTGGTTGAACCTGGCGGAGCCGCGACAGGTGATGCCGGTCCAGGCTGATCCTTTCTATAAAGACGGCATGGGCAAGACGGCAATCGAGTATGACGTGGATAAGGCCAATGCCCTGCTCGACGAGGTAGGGCTGGACAAACGCGACGCCGACGGCTTCCGCCTGCGGCCCGACGGCGCCAGGCTACAGTTACTGCTATCCTGCTATCCCACTTTCGAGCTCGGCACTTCGGCCATTGATGCCTTCCAACAGGTGGCCGAGTATTGGCGCGCGGTCGGGATAGAGACGCAGGCGAAGGAGTTCGAGAACTCTCTCTGGTACGAGCGGGCCATAGGCAACCAGTGGGACATGCCGTCATACACCAGTACCTCCTTCCTTTGGATCGTGGACCCGGGGTGCTTCGTTCCCACCAACCACGCCTACTGGGCTCCGGCCTACGCCGACTGGAACGACAGTGGGGGTGAGAAGGGCGAGGAGCCGCCGGAGGAGTACCGCCGCCTCTACGATTGGTACCAGGCCATGAAGGTAGAGCCCGACCGGGACAAGTTCATGGAGCTGGGCTGGAAGCTTTTGGCTCAATGCGATGAGCAGGTCTACAACATCGGCCTCTGCACACCCTCCATCGGCCCTATGGTGGCCAAGAAGGATCTGGTGAACGTGCTCGCCGTGGGCATACACGACTGGCCTGTGCATCGCGACGCCCTCACCTGGCCGTTTCAGGTCTGGCGGCGCCAGGCTTAGGACTCACCAGACCGTAGCTGATACGGAGGCGTGGGGTATCCCGGAGTCGCGGATGAAGACTGAGCCGATAAGCGGCCCACTGCGCGACCGGACGCCCGCCCCGCCATGAATGGTCCGGGCTTCGCTCCTCGTAGCCCGCCGCTAGGCACGGCTCTGCCGTGTCCGCCCCGCGGGCTGGGGACGTCTCAGCCGCCCGAAGGGCCGGCTTTGCGCAAGCATAGCCCGGACCATTCATGGCGGAGCGGCCCCTCATGGGCAATGTCCCCGCTGAGATAAGGCGGGTCGGTTAGTCCGCCGATCTTCATGAACGACTCCGTGACACTCCGGTCAGCGGCGCCGCGACCCCTATCGAACCGGGACTCCCTCTTCCTTGAAGTCCAGAATGCCGTCCTCTTGGGGCCAGGCCAGCCGGCAGGAGTCACAGATCGCCCGCATGGCCTCGACCTCTAGGGGCCCATGACACTCCGGGCAGGCGAGGAGGTAGCCCGGGGGCGTCGCCGCCGGACCGATGGCCTCTGCCAGGATCAGGGCGCTGGGGGACAGGGGGTACAGGGAGGCCAGGGGCCGGAGGGCCGCCTCCAGGGCCGCCAGGCGCTCCGGCCCGACTCGGCGCTTAAGGGGCTCCCAGCGGAAGAGGGAAAGGGCCCGCACCGCCCGTGGGTGCAAGCCCGCTTCCTCCAGCCGCCGGCGCATATAGGCGGGGTGGAAGTCGAAGTTGAGCTCGGCGAACTCCACCGGCTCCTGGTGGAAGGGGCTCCAGGTCTGTCGACCCAGGGCGTAACGGGCCACCGCCTTCAGGTTTCGCTTGCTGGCGAACTCCAGGAGGTAGGGGGCCCCGGGGCGGAGCACCCGGTGGGCCTCGGCCAGGGCGGGGCCAATGTCTCGCAAATGGTGCAGCACCCTTACCGTGACCACGGCCTCGAAGGCCCCGGTGGCCAGGGGCAGGCGCCGGATGTCGGCGGCGATGAAGGTGAAGCGGGGGTCGTCGGCGTGGGCCTGGCGAGCCTGGCGCAGGAGGGTGCGGGAGTAGTCCACCAGGAAGACGCGCTCGTAGCCCCGGTACAGGTCGGCCAGGCGACCGAAGCCGGCTCCCAGTTCGGCAATGGCGCCGCCGGTGGGGGGCAACATGGCGGAGAGGGCCTGACGCTCCACCAGATCCTCGTAGAGGCGGTCGCGAGTCCAGAAGCGCTGTTTGTAGTCGCTCCCCTCGTAGTCGCAGAAGTCGGGCATCCGTTCTCCCAGATCAGTGTTTCACGTGAAACATTCCCGCCGTCGCGGTCCACTCGTCTCGCGGGCAAATGGGCCTCGCGAACCCACTGTCAACTGTCCTTTGCATCTTTGCGCCTTAGCGCCTTTACGTGACACTGTCCACCACCCCCAACCGACGATGTTTCACGTGAAACATCGGAAACGCGATCAGGGCCGGCCCGAGCGGACGATGGAGATGAGCAGCCAGAACCCGAAGACCCCCGCCGCCAGGAAGGTCAACATCCCGATAGGGACCCGCAGGTTGAGTAGGGGTACGGAGAGGATGGCCACGTCCGGACCGGCGGAGAGCATGATGGAAGAGGCCAGGAGCAGCCCCGCCACCACCACGGCGAAGGAGAGACGGTTTCCCACCTCGTTCAGGCGCCGGCTCAGCTCCCCGAGGCGGCGGATGTCCAGGCCGAACACCATCTGGCCCCGCTCCAGCCGCTCGAGCAGGATCTCCCCCCGATGCGGCAGGGTCCGCAGGAGGTGGCGGGTCTGCTCTGCCAAGTCCAGGGCCTCGCGGGCCAACTGGGTAGGGCGGTAGCGCTCGCGGGCCAGCCTCTCCACGTGCGGGCGGATGCTGTCCACTAGGGCAAAGCTCGGGTCCAGGCGCCGGGCCAGCCCATCCAGGATGATGAGGGTCTTGGCCAGGGTGGCCAGTTCCGAGGGGATGCGGATGTTGAACTGGCGGGCCGTCTCGAAGACGTCGGTCAAGATGTCGCCCAGGGCCAGGTTCCGCAGCTCCACCCCGTGGAAGCGCAGGAGCAACCGGCGCAGGGCCTGCTCCAGCCCGTCCAGGCGGTCGTATTCCTGCACCGCCCCCATCCCCATCATCACCGTGGCCATGCGATGGGGGTCCTGCTGCACGAAGGCCAGGAGCATGGCCGCCAGGTCCTCCCGCAGCTCCGGGGTGAGATAGCCCACGGTGCCGAAGTCCACCAGGGCCACCTGCTCCCCCACCACGATGATGTTCCCCTGGTGGGGGTCGGCGTGGTAGAAACCGTCCTCGAAGATCATCTGGACGTACATCTCCACGCCCAGACGGGCCACCGCCGGCAGGTCGTAGCCCGCCGCCGCCAGGCCGGCCTGGTCGGTCAGCTTGATCCCGTCCAGGTAGTCGGTGACCAGGAGGCGGCCGGTGGTGACCTCGGGGTGGACCCGGGGAACCAGGGCGAAGGGCAGGCGCCGCAGGTTCTCCCGCAGCCTCTGGGCGTTGCGGCCCTCCAGGGAGAAGTCCAATTCACTCAGGAGGGAGAAGGAGACCTCGTCCACCAGCTCCACCAGGCGGCGCTCTCTCGCCATCGCCAGGCGGCCCTCCAGGAAGCGGGCTTGGTCCCGGAGGATATCCAGGTCGGCCCGCATCTGCTCCCGGATGTGAGGGCGCTGGACCTTCACCGCCACTTCCTGTCCATCGGGAAGGCGGGCCCGGTGGACCTGGGCCAGGGAGGCGGCCGCCACCGGTACCAGGTCGAACTCCGGGAAGGCCTCGGTCAGGGGCTTGCCCAGTTCCCCCTCCACCACGGCCACGATGTCCCCGGCCGGCTCCGGGGGGGCCTGATCCCAGAGGCGGGCCAGTTCATCGAGAAAGGCGGGGGGCAGCACGTCCGCCCGCCCGGCCATGATCTGCCCGATCTTGACGTAAGTGGGCCCCAACTGCTCCAGGGTCTCGCGCACCCGCTGGGGCACGCTCATCCGCTCCACCTCC
>JBBQIE010000212.1:0-5043 GCA_038324625.1 Anaerolineae bacterium
GAGTTGGCGACCGAGTCTGAGGGGGCTTGCCTGTTGGAAGGGGCGCATGAGACGGCCGCCGGGGTGATACACGAATGGTCGGTGACGCAGGCGGATAGAGCCGGCCAGCTGCTAACTGTACACTCCCTGTTCGATGTGGCCGGCGATAGGGGACTGCAGCGGCACTGGTTCAGGGAGCCTCTGCGCTTGTTCTACCGACCGGAGATAGAGTTGCTGCTGGGTCAGGCCGGACTGGAGCCGGAAGCGTTCTTGGGTGACTATGACGGTGAGGAGTACGCGGGCGATTCGCCGCGACTGTTGGTGATCGCTCGCCGCAACTAGGCTGGGAGGAGTGTTGGGCATGGCGCGAATAGACGGTGTGGTGACCCGCCAACTGCGGCTGATCCCGGACGAGCGGGGTTTCCTCATGGAGATGCTGCGGTCGGACTGGCCGGAGTTCGAGCAGTTCGGCCAAGTATACGTGACGGCGGTATACCCGGGGGTGGTCAAGGGCTGGCACTACCACAAGAAACAGGCCGACCACTTCATATGTGTTTCCGGGATGGCCAAGGTGGTCCTCTACGACGGGCGAGAGGACTCGCCAACGCAGGGGGAGATCAACGAGTTCTTCATCGGTGAGCGCAACCCCATGCTGGTCAAGATCCCCAAGGGGGTCTACCACGGCTTCAAGGGTATCAGCCCGGCGGTCACCCTCATTGTTAACGTCCCCACCGAGCGCTATAACTACGAGGAGCCGGACGAGTACCGGCTGCCGGCCCATACCGATGAGATCCCCTACGACTGGGAGCGGAAGGACGGCTGACCGCCGGGGAGACACTTCGCGTAGCGCCTGAGCTGAGCGTGCGGTGGAGAGACAGGTATGCACCTGGAATACGTCCTGTATGAGAAACGCGACCGAGTTGCCTATGTGACCATCAATCGGCCGGAGGTGATGAACGCCTTGCACCCGCCGGCTCGGGAAGAGCTGGACCGGGTATGGGAGGACTTCGTCGCCGACCCGGACCTGTGGGTGGCCATTATTACCGGGGCGGGAGATCGAGCCTTCTGCGCCGGGTCCGACCTCAAGTACCGCGCCAACGAGGCAGACGTGGAGGCCCTCCGGCATCCGGGAGTGGCGGAGAGCCACGTGCTGGACCGATGCTGGAAGCCCATCATTGCCGCCGTGAACGGCTATGCCGTGGGCGGCGGCCTGGAGTTGGCTCTCCGCTGTGACATCATCGTCGCCGCCGATATCGCCCGGTTCGGCCTGCCGGAGCCCCGGCGGGGCCTGCTGGCGGACGAGGGCGGGGTCATCGCTCTCATACGGCGGTTGCCGTACCATCAAGCCATGGGTCTGATCCTCACCGGCGGGTTCATCGAGGCTCAGGAAGCCCACCGGGTAGGGCTGGTGAATGAGGTGGCGCCGGCGAAAGCCCTGATGGACGCCGCCGGACGTTGGGCGCGGGAGATCCTGGAGTGCGCCCCTCTGGCGGTGCAGGCGGCCAAGCAGGTGGCGGTCACCAGTGTGGACCTGCCGGTGGAAGTGGCGGCTCGACGGATAGAGACCTTGGAGGCGGTGCGGCGAATGCGCGAATCCCAGGACTACATCGAGGGGCCGAGGGCTTTCGCTGACAAGCGCAAGCCGGAGTGGAAGGGACGATGAATCAGGCAAGGGATGCAGTTCTGGCTGGTGATCGGGGCGGGAGGCGGAAGGATTGAGCGACGGCGGGGCGGCACTCGAGGACATCCGAATCGTGGACTTCAGCCACGTCTTCCAGGGGCCGGTCGGCACGCAGTTGCTGGCGGATTTCGGGGCCGATGTGATCAAGATCGAGCGGCCCGGGGGCGGGGACTGGAGCCGGGCTTGGGGCCCTTACGTGGAGGGAGTGAGCCTTCCTTTCGCGACTCTGAACCGCAACAAGCGCAGCGTGGCTCTCGACCTACGATCGGAGCTGGGAAAGGAGGTCATTCTGCGCCTGATCGGCACCGCCGACGTGCTGGTCCACAACTTCCGCCCCGGAGTGATGGAGAGGCTGGGGCTGGGGTACGAGCAGCTGCGGGAGCGCTTCCCCCGCTTAGTCTACGCTCGATCCAGTGGCTGGGGGGATTCCGGGCCCTATGTCGAGAGAGGTAGGGGAGGGCACGACATGCTGGCGCGGGCGGAGGCGGGCTGGTTCGACGCCCGTGATGCCGAGGGGCTGCCGGTGGGGGCCGGCATATCGGCCGACTACCCGGCCGGAATGCTGCTGATGCAGGGCATCCTCATCGCTCTCTTGTCGCGGGAGAGAACCGGCAGGGGGCAACTGGTCTCCACGGACCTGCTGAGCGCTGCCTTTCACACCCACACCTGGGAGGGGGGCGCGGTCCTGAATCGGGAGCGGGCCACGGGAGGCGGCGGCATCGCCGTCACCGAGAAGGTGATCCGGAAGTCATTTCGGACCAAGGACGGCTACCTCGAGATATCCCCGGTCTTCTCGTCGGACTCACTGCGGGACATATCCGTGGCCCTGAGCCTGGACGACCTGGCCCAGGACGCCCGGTTCGCCGCGCCCGAGGACCGAATGGCCCGAGCCGGGGAGATTAACGCCATCTTGGGTGAGCGGCTTCTGGAGAGGACGACCGATGAGTGGATCGCCATTCTCGAGCCTCAGGGCATCCTCTGCGGCCATATCAACACTCTCGAGGAGGCGGCCGCCGACCCTCAGGTGGCGGCCAACCAGATGGTGGTGGAGATGGACCACCCCCGTGCCGGTAAGCTGCGCCTGTTCGGCACCCCGGTGCGGCTGCACGGCACCCCCGCCACTCTTCGTATAGCGCCGCCGGACCTGGGGGCTCACACTGCCGAGGTCCTGGATGAGTTGGGTTACTCTGTGCAGGAGATCGGGGACATGCAGTCCCAGGGGGTCCTGGGCTAATGGGTGGATCTGGGCGGGAGAATACGGTGGCCGATTCTTCATACCGCGGGGAATGGGCGTATGGATGAAGCGTTTCTGAAGAGCCTCTTTGGTTTGGACGGCAAAGTGGCAGTGGTGACCGGCGGCGGAGGGGCCCTATGCGGCACCCTGAGCCGGGCCTTGGCCTCGGCCGGGGCCCAAGTAGCGGTGCTGGACCTCTCCCCGGAAGCGGCAGGGGCGACGGCCGGCGACGTCCGGGATCGTGGCGGAGTGGCGGTTGCTGTTCCCTGCGACGTCCTGGATCGGGGCAGCCTGGAGAGAGCCGCGGGGACCGTCTTGGAGCGGTTTGGCCGGGTGGACTTGCTGATCAACGGGGCCGGGGGCAACCGGAGGGAGGCCACCACCTCCGCCGACCTGCCTTTCTTCGACCTCCCCGAGGACGCCGTCCAGTGGGTCTTCAACCTCAACTTCCTGGGCACGTTCATGGCCTCTCAGGTGTTCGGTAGGCACATGGCCGACCAGGGGGAGGGTGCCATCCTCAACGTCTCCTCCATGAACGCCATTCGGCCCCTCACCCGCATCCCGGCGTACTCGGCGGCCAAGGCGGCAGTGAGCAACTTCACCCAGTGGCTGGCGGTGCATATGGCCCAGGAATACTCCCCTCGCCTTCGGGTCAACGCCCTGGCCCCTGGGTTCTTCCTCACCGACCAGAACCGTTTCCTTCTCACCGAAGAGGCCACCGGGGATCTGACCGCTCGGGGGCGCACCATCATCGAGCATACCCCGGCCGCCCGGTTCGGTCAGCCGGAAGACTTAGTCGGAACCTGTCTTTGGCTGCTGTCCGCGGGCGCGGCTTTCGTCACGGGGGTGGTGGTGCCGGTGGACGGGGGCTTCAGCGCCTACGGTGGGGTGTAGGCAGGGAAGCGAGAGGCAGTCGGGGCGCGTCAAGCGACACTAACTGATAGGAGACCGGCGGCATGAACGACCGTGAGCGGGTGATGGCGGTTCTCAACTACCAGGCCTACGACAGGCTACCCGTGGTTCACTTCGGCTTCTGGGACGAGACCCTGGCGAAGTGGGCCCGCGAGGGCCACATCTCGGTGGATGAGGCCGGCTCCTGGGCGGACGGCAATCCCACCGATGCGGTCATCTCTCGGAAGCTGGGCTTCGACTTCAACTACTACTCCGCCTTCCATCCCGATACCTTCCTCAGGCCGAAGTTCGAGCCCAGGGTGATTGAGGAACTGCCGGATGGCTCCGAGAAGGTTCTGAACGCCGAGGGGGTGGTGGTCTTGCGGCGCGGAGACGCCACCGGCATCCCGGCCGAGATCGAGCACCTGCTTACCGACCGTCTGTCATGGGAGGAGCACTACCTGCCGCGGCTCCAATTCACGACAGAGCGGGTCACCTCGGCCCCGGTCCGGGCCGATAATGAGATGGTTCCCTTTGACGCCGGGGGGCTGGAGTTCCTGCAACGAGACGTTAGGGGCTACCCTTACGGGCTGCACTGCGGCAGCCTCTACGGCAACATCCGCAACATCTTGGGACTGGTGGGGACCTCGTATCTGTTGGTGGACGATGAGCCCCTTTTCGATGAGATCATTGACACCGTGGCTGAGCTTTGCTTCCAATGCGTTCGCACCGCTCTCGAGTCGGGGGCCAAGTTCGATTTCGCCCATTTCTGGGAGGACATCGCCTTCAAGAACGGCCCCCTCATCCGGCCCTCGGTGTTCCGGGCCAAGGTGGGACCCCACTACCGGCGCATAGCCGACCTGGTCCGCGACTACGGCCTCACCATTGTCTCTCTCGACTGTGACGGCATGATAGACGAGTTGGTGCCGGTGTGGCTGGACAACGGGGTCAACACCATGTTCCCGATCGAGGTGGGAACTTGGGGCGCCAGCATCGCCCCGTGGAGGGAGCAGTACGGGCGGGAGCTACGGGGCGTGGGCGGCACCGACAAGCGCATCTTTGCTCTAGACTATGCCGCCATTGATGAGGAGATCGAGCGATTGAAGCCGTTGGTGGCCTTGGGAGGGTACATTCCTTGTCCCGACCACCGCCTGCCGTCGGACGCCGAGTGGGCCAATGTCCGGTACTACTGCGACCGAATGCGGGAGGAGTTCTCCTAAGTCGGGATCAACCCTGGTTGGAAACCGGGATCGGAGGG
>JBBQIE010000213.1:0-5042 GCA_038324625.1 Anaerolineae bacterium
CCCGCATGTGGGCCCGGGTGAAGGCCACTGGTGACCACAACCTCTACAATTCCCAGTACGGGATGTTCCGCTTCGCCCCCGTGGGCCCGGAGAACGACGACTGGGACGCGGCCGCCCACGCCGCCGGTAGCGCCCGATCCGAAAGCAAAGGAGAGCCGGCATGAAGATCTACCTCTCGTCCGATTTCGAGGGCGCTTGCGCCGTGGTCGGGGAGGCGGGCAAGACCCTCACCGACAGCCCCCAGATGGACTTCGCCCGGCGAATGGTCACCGCCGAGATCAACGCCGCCGTGGCCGGCGCCCTCGCCGGCGGAGCCGACGACGTCATCGTCAACGACTGCCACGGCGGGGGCCTCAACCTCATCTACGACGAGCTGCATCCCGAGGCCCGCATCCTTCTGGGATCACCGCGACCGCGCCGGTTCCTCGGCCTGGAGGGCAGCGACGCTATGTTCCTCATCGCCTACCACGCCATGGCCGGCACCGAGAAGGGCATCCTCTCCCACTCCTACTCATCCATCGGCATCCAGAATATGTGGCTCAACGGCCGGCCCATCGGAGAGATCGGACTGGACGCCGCCATCGCCGGCACCTTGGGCGTCCCGGTTGTCCTGGTCACCAGCGACCAGGCCGGCGCCGATGAGGCACGGGCGATCCTGGGGGACAAGGTGCGGACGGTGGCCGTCAAGGAGGGCCTCAGCCGCAACGCCGCCCTCAGCCTGCATCCGGCCAAGGCCCAGACCCTCATCCGCACCGCCGCCGAGGACGCCGTCCGGCACGCGGGGGAGATCCCGCCCCTGGTCATCGAGCCTCCCTACCGAGTGCGGCGGGAGTACAAGCTGGAGTCCTACGCTGACCAGGCCATGCGCGGCGGCATCCCCGGCCAGAGCCGTATAGACAGCCGCACCATCGAGCGGGTATCGGACAACCTCTTCGACCTGGTCTGAAGCAGGTCTGACCATGTCCGATCTCGTCTGGCAGGCGCTCGCCCTCTCGCGCCCCGGCCTTTGGTTATGTTGATGTCGCGGTCGTTGTCTGTTGTCGCGGCTGATGATACCATTGGGCCCAGTGCGCCTGGGAGGAGCCATGCCCCTATACCTATATCGGCTTGAGCCCGCCCTGGCGGTCGCCTTTGCTGCCGACTACCGTTCCGGGGAGTGGATTCTCGAGCTTCACGCTCGCTCTGAAGCCATGTCCGTGGGCCTCATCCTTCAACCGTACCACGCGGAAGCCCTCAGCCACGACCTGCTCCGGGCCGCTGACGCCTTCGCCGGCGGCCCCTTCCCCCTGGGCCACCTGGACCCGGTCTCCATCACCAACCCTCTGCTTCTGACTCCCCTGGACCTGGAGGCCATCCCCACCGGCTGCGAGGTCCTCCGCCATCCACACCGGCGGCTCCTGGGCATCCGGGCCCAGGGCCAAGTCGAGGGGGCGCCCTTTCGAGTGGAGGTATGGGGCACTCCCGAGCAACTGCTGGCCCTGGCCCAGCAGATCCATACCACCCTAGAACAGGTGCGGGCTCGCTGCCCCATTTGCGGCGGGCGCCGGGACGACGAAGATCATCGCTGCCCGGCCGGCTCTGTGGCGGAGACCCATGTCAACTGACCATCCCCCCTCCCCAGCAGTTGGGGTCGGCGACTACGATGCCGACTACTATCGCCTCAACCGCAACAACTATCGGGATCGCTTCGAGTTCCGCCTGGCCAACCTCTGGCGGGCCCTCTACGTTCGCGCCGCCTTCCGCCCCACCACCGTCCTGGACGTCGGCGGGGGCATGGGGCTCTTGGTGGAGCGGCTGCTCGGCTGGGGTTGCCGGGCCCGCGGGGTGGAGCTGAGCCACTACGCCATCACCCAAGCGCCGGAGCCGGTGCGGCGCTGCTTCATCCAGGGCACCATGTCGGCCCTGCCCTTCCCCGATCGCTCCTTCGACGTGGTGGTCAGCGTCAACGTCATGGAGCACCTCGATCCCGACTCCGTCCGCCCGGCGCTCAGAGAATGCGCCCGCGTCGCCCGCCGGGGGATGTACCACGAGATCACCGTGCTGGAGGATCGCACTGTCATCCACCGGGACTCCACCCACCACACCAAGCTGACCGCCGCCGCCTGGCTGGGCTTGCTGTCGGACTCCCTGCCCGGCTGGGCTCCACGACGCGGCCTACATATTCCCATCTACAAGAACGGCATCTTTGTCCTCAAACGGACCCCGGAGGCGTTGACGTGAACATCATCGTGGACGAAAATACAGTCACCTGGCAGGAACATGCCGATCGGCGCTCCACCGACCTGATCGCCCCGGGCGTTACCCCCGCTCACGCGGGCCTGTCGCTCGGTGTGGCCGAGTACACCGCCCTCGAATACGGCGACTTGCAGCGGCACCCCGATCAGGAGGTAGTCTATTGTGTCTCCGGTAAGGGCATGATCCGGGTGGGCGAGGAAGAGCACCAGATCTTCCCCGGACGGGCGATCTATGTCGGTCGCGAGGTGGCCCACGCCACCCGCCGGACCGGGTCGGACCCGGTGAAAGTGGTCTACGTTCACGCTCCCGACTGAAGGCCAAAGTGGATCGAGGCGAAAGCCCCTTGATAGGCTACGTCAGCGCAACCGAGGATCGAGACCCCGGCGTCACCGCCATCCCCAATGCGGTGATGCGGGATACGCTTCAGTTCCTGGAGAAGCAACTGGGGCGTGATTCCCTGCGCGGCATCCTCAACCTAGCCGGTCAGGAGCACTACTTCCGCGAATTCCCCCCCAACAACATGCGCGCCGACGTGGACGTCAACGACTACCTGGCCCTCCTCCAGGGGATCGAGGACTACTACGATGAACGGGGCGCCGCTGCCATCCTTCGCCAACTGGGCCGGGCCAACGTGCGCCGCGGAGTCATCCATGCCGTGGGCCTGGCCGAGCAGGGTGGCCGCATCACCGGCAAGCAACTCCTAGGCATCGCCTTGGCCGCCTTCGCCCGGAGCACCGCCCTGCGCGACAACCGTCGCATCCTCCTCCAAGACAGCGACGACATGCTCCTGGTCAGCCTGCAACAGCGGGCCTGCTGGGCCGTGGACGGGCAACGTCTCTCCTGCCAGGTGGCCGTGGGGGCCCTCGGCGGAGCCCTGGAGATGGTCTCCGGCCGCAGCCTCCGGGTGCGCCCCATCGCCTGCCGCCACGGGGGCGCCCACCACTGCGTCTTCGAGATCTCCCTCTCCGGCCGCCGGAGGTAGCTCCCGGCCGCGGGATATCCACCAGGGTCCATCCCCGTCCACCGGCGCCGGCCCGAACCTACAGGGGCGTGGCCACCACCTCCTCCAGCTCCAGCCAGGCGGCTTCCGGGGTGGGCAGCGAACCGAAGCGAAGCCGGCCGGAGGAGGGCAGGCCCGCGTATTGGTTGTCTATCCAGAGCACCAGCCCCAGCGGCCCGCGGGGAGATACCTCGGTGTCGAATGCCTCCGCACCATCCACGGTGAACCGGACCCCGTCAGCCCTCCACACCAACTGGTAGTGGTGCCACTCCTCGCTGTCCACCTCCAGAGCCACGGCAGTCTCCTTCACCCGCGTCCGCATCACTCGGCGGAGGAGCCGTCCGGCCGCGGGCAGGGCCAGAGCCGGCAGGGCCAGCAGACCCGGCACCACCAGGCGGGAGCGAGCCGCCGGAGAGGAGAAGGTAGCGGCGAGAAAGCCCTGGGCCGGGTGATCGTCCCGGAAGGCGAGGTGGTTGGGAGGTGAAGCGTAGAAGAACCAAGCGGCGTTGGGCAGGGCGGGCAGGCGGGCCAGACCCCCACCGAGGCCGAGGCCCATCCCGAAGGGGTCGTTCCACAGGCCGAAACCCCACGTCCCCGGCAACCTGGCTCCCGAAACCCGGGCCCGCAGACTCAGGGACATGGGAGGATTCCAGGGGAAGCCCGACCGCGCCTGTCCGGCGTAGTCATCGAGCTGGGCCAAGCGGTAGCCGGTAGTCTCAGCCCCGGGGAGGTGGAGCCGCCAGTGGGCCTCACCGAGCGCTTCGATCCAGCCGCCGCCGGCAACATGCACTCCCAGTTGAGTCCGAGGTGCCGAGGTCATCTTCGCCTCCTACCATCGTCCCGGTCAGACTCCCCGGCCGCACCCTCGCCCTCACGGTCGGCTACACCACTCCGACGCCTCTCCAGAACGAAGACCGGCATGACGAAGCCACGGCCACGCGCTTCCATCGCCCTCACCGTCAAGCCGGCATTGGCGGCGGCCGCCTCGAAGTGCTCGACGGCCGCCTGGTGACCGCTGCCGCTGACCAGCCAGGCGAGCAGCCTCAGAAAGGGGCTGCTGCTCTCGACATAGAGCCCGCCCACCACGAACCGCCCCCCCTCCGGCGCCAGCACTCGGGCCACTTCAGACATGGTCAGGGGCGAGAGTATGTAGCCGGCGGGGAAGGTACTCACCACGGTGCCGAAGCTGCCCGAGGCGAAAGGGAGGGCCTGGGCCTCGGCCATCACCCTCGGCAGGCTGACGCCGGCTCGTCGAGCCTTACGCGCCGTTACCCGATGCATCTCCGGGGAACGGTCGAGGCCCACCGCGTTCCAGCCGCGCCGGCTCATCTCCAGCAGCAATTCCCCGGTGCCGAAGCCCAGCTCAAGAATGGGTTCACCGGCGACGTGGGCAAGCGCCAGGTGCCGCCACCCTGACCACCGGCCCAGGCTGACCATCCAGGCAACGACGTCGTAGGCCCAGGCCAGCTCCTGGTAGAGCCGCTCCGTGAGCCAGGCGAACCCTTTCGCCGTGCCCAGGGCGATAAACTCCCGCGTCCTCACCATGCCCCCAACCCCATGCCCGGACCCACCGGCCGGAGCGCGTCATTCTACCCGGGAGTGTAGGGCAGGATCGCGGCCAAGACCATAGACCCTGAAGCTCTCGAAGACCTTCAGGGTCTGCAACCAACCCAAGGCACCCCCCCACCCATCGGGGTAGATGCCGGGCGGTCCACCGTGTATACTTCCATGCACCATGTGCCGATGCACCATAAGCGACAGCAGTGCCGTGGGGAGGTGGCCATGCGGCGGTCCGGGATGCCGGTGC
>JBBQIE010000214.1:0-5022 GCA_038324625.1 Anaerolineae bacterium
GGAGAGGGAGGCAGAGACTCCCCCTTCCTTTGCAGGGAAGGGGGTAGGGGGGTTAGGTTCCCCCGCATCCTCTACACCCCATCATGGGCGGCGCGGATGTCGGCGAAGGTGGCCGGTACCACCTCCCACCCCTCCGCCGCCTTGGCCTTGATGTAGCGCAGGATCTCCACCAGTAGAACCCGGCGCCGGTCATCCTCAGCGGTGTAGTCGATGGTGTTGTGGGTGAGGACGACGATGGTCTTCACCGGGGGCTGTAGCAACTCCATCTCCCAGAGGGCCAGGTCCACGATCTCCCGGTAGACCTCGGGGGCGTGCTGGCTGTCCGGCCTCAGCTCGCGGGGGTCGAAGGAGGGCTCACGGGAGAAGCGCTCTCCCGGGTGCGAGGTCACCGGTACCTCCACCAGGCCCAGTTGCCCGGGCACCAGCCGGCTCCCGGTGCCCACTCGGTGGGCGTAGGCCGGGGCCCCATACCACCGCGCCGCTATGTCCGGTCGGTAGCGGCCGGGCTTGCTGCAAGAGCATTGCTCCACCCCCAACTCCGCCAGGATGGGGAAGGTGGCATCGTTGGCGGAGAGGTAGCCGGAGCGGTAGGTCCGCAGGGGGAGGCCGAGGGCGTCCTCCCAGTCGGCCTTGGCCGCCGTCAGGATCTCGAGCTGCTCGGCCTGATCGTATTCCCCCAGGACCTTGCGGTAACATCCGTCGCGGAAGGAGTCGCAGTGGAACTGCATCCCCACCTCGAACCCTTGCCGACGAAGCTCGTGGAAGAGCCCCGCCTGTTTCTCGGCGGTGGCTGGCGTGGGCAGGAAGGAGCCCTGCATTCCCTCCTCCCGGAGCAGCTCCGCCAGTCCGGTGATGGCCTTCTCGCTCATCTCCCAGGAGGCGGTGCCGTCCCCCCGATAGGACTCGCTCCGGATGCGCTCGCAGTCCATGCTCACCGTCACCAGCACTCGCTTGTCAGGCATAGCCGATCTCCATGTCGCTCGCTGTCTCCAGGATGACCTCATCCGTGCCCGGGAATTGTACCCCTTCCGAGCGGCAGCGTCCTCCCGCCCAGCGCCGGGGCACGGCTACTCCCAACCGCGAGCCCGGTCCGGTTATTCCCAGCTTCACTTCCTTCCCCTCGACGACGTGCCTCAGACCGGAGCCGCACCGGCTCCGCCAGAAGTCCTGCCACTGGGCCACGTTCATCAACGGGTGGCCCCGCTCCCGGCAGGCGGCTCCCAGGCCGGACACCCATTCCACCGTGGCGGGCTCCTGCCCGGAGAAGTAGTGGGGATGGAAGCAGAAGGTGAGGGGCTGGCCGTAAAGGAGGGCGGAGGTCCCCAGGGCGGCCAGGGTCCGCTGCAAGGCGCCCGCCTCCGGGACGGGCGGCATGCCCCACTTGTCGGTGAGGGTGACGTCGTCGCCGGCATAGATGGGAAGCTCCCATAGGGGCAGCCGCTCCCCGGAGCGGGAGAGGAAGCGATAGGGCAGGCCGGTGCCGGTGGGGTAGGCCAGGCGGCCCATGAAGCTGGACGAAGCGGAGAGCCCGGCCTCACCCAGGAGCCGCGCCTGCTCGTCCCATCCCACCCAGATGCAGGAGTGGCCCCGAGCTGAGACCGGCCTCAGCCCCCGGGCCGCCATCCGCGCCCGGTCTTCCCCAAGACCTCGCTCCATCTCCGCGACGGTGGGAGCGGAGCCGTGGTAGTAGTGGAGGCCGAAGTCAATTCCCCGCGCCGAGAAGTCGGTCAGCTCCTGATCGCTGAGGTTCGCCAAGTCCTCGGGCATGATGTACAGGGTATAGGGGAGCCCCCACTCCCCCAGGCGATTCAGGGCCAGGCGCAGGCGATCCGCCCCCAGGTTGTCGCTGTCCCCGCTGAGGATGACGGCGCCGGTGTGGGGGAAGGGCAGGGGCCAGAGACGCGGCAGAGGCGACAGGTCCGCCGTCAGGGAGCGCAGCAGCCCCAGGAGCAGCATCTCGTGGCCCTGCGCCTGGGGCACCTCCCGCAGCTCCGGGTGTACCAGGCCGTACACTAGGTCGGTAGAGCGGTGCTTGCCGTCCGCGGTTGGGTCGGGGAAGTCGCCCGTCGAGGAGAACAGCGGGTGGCCTTGATGAAAGGCGAGGAGGGTGCGGGGCAGGTCGTAGAGGAACAGGCCCCACCGGCCCCGGTCCGCCTCACCCTGGGCCACCGCCGGGTAGGTCGAAGCCCAGTTCCGGGCGGTGGTGGAAAAGTCCCGGCAGAAGCGGGCCAACGCCTGCCCCCGGGACTGGCGCACCATCCGGCAGGGCGAGAGAACCTGAAGGTGACTGAAGGGCCCACGCTCGATCTTCAGGTAGGGGAAGGGGTAGGAGAGCGGTTCCTCTTCCCCGGCCAGGGCCAGGGCATGAGCCTCCGGCTGGGCGAAGGCCACCCGTCCCCCGGCCTCCAGATAGGCCGACACCCGCTCCCAGTCCTGCCCCTCCAGGCGCGAGGAGCCCACCAGGAGCACGGAGGGCAGAGGCAAGTCGGTCAGGTCGTCGAGTTGGCGATACCCCAGGCCTAGGCGGTCCAGTACGTCCGCCAGGACCGAGGCGGCAACGGTGTCGTCGGCATACAGGAAGATGTCCATCGGTCTCCCTACGTTGCGATTGTCATGGGCCGGCCGGGAGACCTCACCCTCGGCCCCTCTCCGAGGCGGAGAGGGGAGGTCCGGCTCCCCCTTCCTTCGTAGGGAAGGGGGCTGGGGGGTTAGGTTGGCCGCAGCTCTAGTCCTTCCCCTCCATCTTTCGGATCAGGTCGGCGAGGGTGGCCACCGCTTCCTCCGCCACTTTGCGGCCGAACTCGGCATTGGCGTTGGTGGGGTCACCCATGACGCCGACCTTCATTCTCTCGTTCTGGGTCACGATGGGCACCACCATGGGATGGTCCACCAGCTTGGTCTTGGTCTGATAGGCGTCCTGGTCCTGGTAGAAGATGTCCATCAGTTCCGGCTCGTCCGTCACCCACAGCTCCTTGGGCCGGACCAGCTCCGGATGCCAGTAGAGCATGAGGGAGGTCTCCAGGTAGGCGGCGTGGAAGTCGTGGGCGGCGAAGCACTCCTGCACCGATTCGGTCAGTTCGGTGAAGGTGACGGTGGCCAGGCGGACGTCCCGATAGCGGACGTTACGGCGGTAGAACATGTCGGCGGCGTCCAGGGCCGCCGTCTGGTTCTCGGTGCCGCCGTGCCCAAGTAGAACGATGATGTTCTCGAAGCCCTGGTTGGCCAGGGACTTGATGATGTCCATGGTCACCAGGGACAGGGTCTGAGGGCTGATGTCGGTGGTGCCGAGGAGCTCCCCTCCGGAGAAGCTGTAGATGATGGGCGGGGCCACCACGCAGCCGGCCACCGGCGAGGTCCGCTTAGCGATCTCGTAGCAGTTGTAGACGTCGGTGTTGAGCGGCAGGTGATAGCCGTGCTGCTCGATCACCCCCATGGGGAGGATGACAGTGCGCGTCTTCTCCAGCGCCTCCCGCATCTCCCGCACGGTCATGAACTCCATGATGTAGCCTTGGTTCGGTGTCTCCACGTTCAGCTCCTCATTTCTCATTCTGCGACCCTCGCCGGAATCGCTCCAGCCGCCCCCGGATGTCCGCGAGGATGTCGCTCAGGGTACTCACATCGGTCTCGGTCATGTCCTGGCGCAGCTCTGCCAGCAGCGGCTCCAGCAGCGGGTTGTACTCTTGCATGAGTGTGGCGATGTCGTTCTCGTACAGGCCGACGCGCACGAAGTCGCCCTGGCGGTAGAGTGAGGGCAGGGCGTAGAGCTTCAGCAGGACCAACCCCTCCACGGTGGCGCAACGCAGGCGCACTCGGGCGAAATCCCGCTCCGTGGCATAGCCCTCCAGCACTCGGGCGAACACCGGATTCCGGGTGAGGAGGATATCCACCGGCAGGCCCTCGAAGGTGGCGGTGACGAAGTAGAGGCCCTCGGAAGTGACCTGAAGCTCCGGCAGGGTTGCCAAGGAGGGCAAGGCCAGGATGAGATCCAGGTCCTGGGTGTTCCGCCCCTCCACGTACTGGAGCATGGCGATCCCGCCCACGAGCAGGTGGGGAATGCCCCGCGCCTCCAGGAGCGCGAACAGGCGCTCCACCGCGGTCTGCATTCCCTCCGGCTCCATCGGTGCCCCCCCTTCCCGTCGCGGATCCAGGGCCAGTGCCCAGTAGATCACCTCGCCGATAGTGGTTAGTGGATGGTTCATAGTGGATAGTATGTCACGACTGTCCACTCTCTACGAACCACTTGCCACCAGCCACCAGCCACCAGCCATCAGCCTTGGAGATCCCAGTAAGTCTCCGGTCCGGTCTTCCGTCGTACCGCCAGCACTACCACCGTACCGCCAGCACTATCACTTGCCCAATGTCATCATCCACCCGGTAGATCAGGCGCCAACGACTCAAGGCAATTCGGAAGTGCCCCGGGGCGTCACGTAGCTCCTTGGCGGCACTGGGTGTCGGATCCAGGGCGAGTGAACTGATGGACTGGCGTATTCGCTGCCGAACGTGGCCGGGCAGGGAATCAACCTGTCGTTTGACCTCTCGGCTGATCCGTATCTGATATAGGGTCGGCCTCCGGCTCCCAGGCGACAAGCTCGTCCTCTCCCCTGGCCAACGCCAACTCCGCTTGCAGTGCCGCTACGGTGTCTTCCAGTTCCTCGAGCCGGTCGAGCAGCCGCTCCCAGTGCTCGGGAGTTACCAGCACTGCGGCCCCGTAACCGTGCTGGGTGAGCATCACGGGCCTTTCCTGAAGCTGCTCGACCACCTTCGCCTGCCGTTTCCGCAGGTCGGATATGGGTATCACCTGGGGCATCTGCATAAGGCACCTCCTCAGTAGTAGCACCTGATGCCTATTCTACGCACCGGTTGCGCTACCGACAAGGCTCCCACGCTCAGTGGATGGTGCATGGTGGTAGTCCACTCCCCACTGCCCGCTAGCCACTCACCACTATCCCCACCCGGCTCACGGTCCCGGCATCGCCCCCCGGTAGGGCGATCATGGCCTGCATCTTCCCGTGGACCTTCTCC
>JBBQIE010000215.1:0-5013 GCA_038324625.1 Anaerolineae bacterium
GATATTTGACCCGCCATCCCTGGCGCTACCATGAATGAGTGCCTCTCCGCGATCGGTCGGAGGGGCGCTCTGTTTGGACCCCGCGGCAGCCCCGAAAGGGCCCGTTCCCGGGAGTATTTAAGATAAGAGTGATTATCTAAAATTGCCTTGTCTAACTATCACCCCTCCCTGGTGGGTGACTAGTATAGGGCTACTACCCGTAGTGATGGGCGCCAAACAGGCCCAAAATCGGGCCGGGCCGAGCGAAGTCCTATCATCCCGCATTATCATGAGTCATGCTCTGTCGGGGGATACAGGCCGTCTGGGATCCCTCCCGGATCCGCCGCTGCCGGCCAACCTTGAGTCGATCGAGCTCACCGCGTCGTAGCAGTCGCCCCCCATGTCCGCGGCGGAAGTGGCCAGGCCCTCGGCCACCTCCGCTAGAGGTGCGCCACCCGGGTGCCGGACCGGCACCCACCCTGGCCGAGCCATGGCCCAGTGGTGGTTGTCATAGTTATAGCCATTCTGCTATACTCACTCCATGGCTGACGACAGGCTGCACTCCTACTGGCGCATCGAGTTCTTCACCACATCGAGCGGGCGCAGCCCTGTGGTTGACTACATTGACAGCCTACCGTCGGATGAGAGGGCACAGGTCCGTAACGCCCTGCGGCTGCTTCGGGAGTTCGGGACTCAGCTCACCATGCCTCACGTGCGTCAGATTCAAGGCCGGTTGTGGGAGCTTCGCCCGGGACCTAACCGCCTGCTCTACTTCGCCGATGTAGGGCATACCCTGATCATCGTGCATGCCTTCCACAAGCAGACCGGCAAGACGCCCAAACGAGAGATAGACACGGCGCTGAGGAGAATGAATCAGCGCCGGGCGTGAGCGTATCAAGGGGGAGATATGACCAAGAACATCACCTTCGATGAATGGGAGGCGCGACAACTCGAGGATCCGGAGTTCCGCGAAGCCGTCGCCAAACTGGAGCCCGGCCACCAGGTGGCCCGCCTACGGATTCGGCAAGGACTCACCCAAGAACAACTGGCGGCCAAGGTAGGCACCACCCAGTCGGCCATAGCGCGCCTGGAGAACGGCAAGCGCGAGCCCAGCCTGTCCTACCTGCGGCGCGTGCTCGGGGCCATGGGCTATGGCTTCGTGCTCAGCCCGCGGCCGCTTGAGGAATGCAGTTTCTAGGGCTCCTGGCAGCCTATAGCAGCACTACACCGGCGCCCCTCCCCGTGAGAGGGCGCCGGCTGTCTTTCCAGATACACGCCACGCCTCTCAGGCAAACGCATGGCAGGTGACAGGCACGAATGGGTAAGCATCTCGGAGGCCGTGGGGCGTCTGGGGAAGTCGGAGCGAACCATCCGCCGCTGTATCGCTTCGGGCGCCCGCCTCCGAGCGGTGCCTTCCATGCGAGTGCTGCGAGCTTCTAGGAGAAGGCGCGTACGGCAAGCGTAATTCCCAGCCCCAGCGTGAGAAGCCACAAGGCTACGATGACGCCTGCGGCCACCCAGTTAGTGGGCTTGCCCTGGACCATCATCTCCTCCGCTCGCACTTTGCACTCTTCAAGGATGGGGCGAGGAATCATGCGTATCGCCAGCGACAAGCCAAGAGGGACGATGACAAGGTCATCCAGATACCCAATAACGGGCAAGAAGTCTGGTATCAAGTCTATTGGACTGAAAGCGTAAGACACGACGGCTAAAGCAAACAGCCGAGCATGCCAAGGAACCCGCGGGTCTCGGTAGGCCAGATACAGGGCATACGTCCACAGCTTCAGGTGGTTCGCCCTCTCGCGCAGCCTCTGTATCACGCCACCATCTCCTGAGACCGGAAACACTGTGGCCGGTGCCGCGGCATGATAGCTCGTCGCCGTCGAACTGGCGGCCACGATGCGATCCGGTGGAGGCCTAGGGTCACACAGTCATACCAGTGCGGAGTGGGCGAGTGAGACGTATGAGTACGTAAGGCCGAGAGGGAATCCCCGGTCACGTGGCCCACTCGGCGCCGAGGAGCTCGGCCTGCTGCAGGACGGTCTGGGTGGCCTGCTCCTGCTTGTCCGGTGGGTAACCATGGTGGCGCAGCACTCGTTTCACCATCACCCGCAGGCGGGCTCGTGCCGACTCCCGCACCGTCCAGTCAATGGTGACGTTCCGGCGCACCGTCTCCACCAGCTCGCGGGCTATGGTCTTGAGGGCCTCGTCTCCCAGCACCTGCACGGCGCTGTCGTTGACCCCCAGGGCGTCGTAAAAGGCGACTTCATCATCGCTCAAGCCCAGTGACTCGCCTCGTTGCTGCGCTTCCCGTATCTCTTTGGCCAGGGCGATCAGTTCCTCGATCACCTCCACCGTCTCGATGGCCCGGTTATGGTAGCGCCTAAGAGACCCCTCCAGCAGTTCGGTGAAGCGTCGCGACTGCACCAGGTTGGTGCGCCTTCGCATCTTGATCTCGCCGCTCAGTAGCTTGCGTAGCACCTCTACCGCCAGGTTCTTGTGCGGCAGCCCCCGCACTTCCGCCAGGAACTCGTCGGAAAGGATCGATATGTCGGGCTTGTCCAGCCCGGCGGCGGTGAAGATGTCCACTACCCCCTCGGCCATCACCGCCCGAGAGACGATCTGCCGCACGGCATGGTCCAGATCCTCGTCGGTCTTGGCCTCTCGGTCTCCCGACTTGAGCAGTACCGCCCGCACCGCCTGGAAGAAGGCTACGTCATCCCGGATGCGCTGGGCCTCGTCGTGCGGCACCGCTAGAGCGAAGGCCTTGGATAGCTCCATCACCGCCTGCAGGAAGCGGTTCCGGCCCTCTTCCTGAGCGAGGATGTGCTCCTGGGCCGGCGGCAGCAGTGAGAGACGGGCCCCTCCCGTCCCCTGGGCCCAGACCGACCAGTCGAAGCCGTGGAAGAGGGCGCCGATGATCTCATGCTTCTCCAGCATGACGGCCACTGCCTCCTCCTGGTCCAGGGTAGCCTCGCCCTCCCCGCCGCTCTCGGTGTAGGCAGCCAGGGCCTCCCTCAGTTCCTGGCCCAGCCCCAGGTAGTCCACCACTAGGCCGCCGGGTTTGTCGCGAAAGACGCGATTGACGCGGGCAATGGCCTGCATCAACCCGTGGCCGTGCATGGGCTTGTCCAGGTACATGGTATGTAGGCAAGGCACGTCGAACCCGGTGAGCCACATGTCGCGCACGATGACCAGCTTGAGCGGGTCGGCCGCATCCCGGAACCGATCCGCCATGTCCTCGCGACCCTTCTTGCTCCGGATATGCGGCTGCCAGGTCACCGGGTCCGACGCCGAACCGGTCATGACCGCCTTGATTTGGCCCGCGGCGTCATCCTCGCTCTGCCATTCCGGCCGGAGGGCGACGATGGCCTGGTACAGCTCGACGCAGATGCGCCGGCTCATGCCCACCACCATGGCCTTGCCTTCCATCGCCTCTTCGCGCCTCTCGAAGTGCTCCACGATGTCGGCGGCCAGGGCTCGGACGCGCTTCTCCGCGCCCACCACCGCTTCCAGCGCCCCCCACTTGTTCTTCAGGCGCTCCTTGCGCTCGACCTCCTCCCCCTCCGTGACTTCCTCGAAGTCCTCATCCAGGTGGGGTTTCTCCCGCTCATCCAGCTCCAGCTTTGCCAGGCGGCTCTCGTAGTAGATGGGCACGGTGGCCCCGTCCTGCACCGCTCGCTGGATGTCGTAGACGCTGATGTAGTCGCCGAATATCTGCCGAGTGTTGCGGTCGCTCAACTCGATGGGTGTGCCGGTGAAGGCGATGAAGGACGCGTTGGGCAGAGCATCCCGCATGTGCCGGGCGAAGCCATCGATGAAGCCGTACTGGCTGCGGTGCGCCTCATCCGCGATCACGACGATGTTGTGGCGCTTCGACAGCCCCGGGTAGCTGTCACCTCTGGCCTCAGGCAGGAACTTCTGGATGGTGGTGAAGATCACTCCTCCCGAGGCCACCTGGAGCAGCTTCCGTAAGTGACCCCGGTCGTCCGCTTGCTCCGGGTCCTGACGCAGCAGGTCGCGGCAGCGGCTGAAGGTGCCGAAGAGCTGGTCGTCCAGGTCGTTGCGGTCGGTCAGGACCACGATGGTGGGGTTGTCCATCGCCGGGTGGAGGATGATGCGCCCGGCGTAGAAGGCCATGATGAGGCTCTTGCCCGAGCCTTGCGTGTGCCACACCACCCCCGCCCGGCGGTCGCCCTGGGGCCGAGTCGCCGCGATGGTGGTCTCCACCGCCCGGTTGACGGCGTGCAGCTGGTGGTATGCGGCCATCTTCTTGGCCACGCTGCCGTGGTCGTCGTCCTCGAAGACGATGAAATGCCGCACCAGGTCCAGGAATCGGCGCCGCTCGAACACTCCCCTCAGGAGCACCTCTAGCTCCGGCATGGTGGCCGGGGCCAAATCCTCCCCCTCGATGGTCCGCCAGGGGCCGAAGCGCTCCTTGTCCGACGTGAGGGTGCCGATGCGGGCCTGCAGCCCATCGGAGACTACCAGCGCCTCGTTATAGGCGAACAGGGTCGGGATCTCCTTCTTGTACGTCTGCAACTGGTTGAAGGCGGTCCAGATGGTGGCGTTCTCGTCCGCCGCGTTCTTCAGCTCCATCACCGCCAGGGGCAGACCGTTCACGAAGATAACCACGTCCGGCCGGCGGTGAGTGGGGCGGTGAGACCCAGGGCGGGGGGACCCCGCCCCTACGACGGTGGATGGGGCCCGTAGGGGCGCGGTTTCCGCGCCCTTTGCGGCCGCGCCAGGTGTGCCGGCCGGGCGGGAATGATCGGAGGCGCCCGCGGTGACGTCGAACTGGTTCACCGCCAGCCAATCGTTGGCCTCGGGATCGTCGAAGTCCAGCAGGCGCACGTGGTCCCCGGCGATGCTGCCGTCGGGCCGGCGGTAATCCACCGGCACCCCGTCCACCAGCATGGCGTGGAAAGCCCGGTTGTTGGCGATCAGGGTGGACGCCCGCGGCCGCGACACCTTGCGTAAGGCCTCTTCCCGCGCCTCTTCGGGAATGCCGGGGTTGAGCCGTCGGATGGCCGC
>JBBQIE010000216.1:0-5010 GCA_038324625.1 Anaerolineae bacterium
GACACGGTGGGGCCGGGGGGTTGGGCCCGGGCCCTGCGCAACGTACCCGTGTTCATAGATCTGGCGGAGCGGGTGAATCGCCTGGCCCCGAAGGCCGTCATCCTGAACTACACCAACCCCATGGCCCAACTGACGAAGACGCTGGCATTGACCACCGACCGGCCGGTGGTCGGCCTCTGTCATGGGCTGTTCGAGGCCCTGGCGGTCCTGCAGCGACTGCTTGACCTGGAGGGCGAGGAAGAGATCAGCGCCGTCTACGGCGGCATCAACCACTTCTTCTGGATCACTTCCCTCGCCATCCGCGGTGAGGACGGCTACCGGATGCTGGCGGAGAAGCTGGACGGGTGCTCCTTCCCGGAGTTGGTCCCCCCCGAGCACCGGGATCACGTCCGCTGGCACGTGGCGGACGAACTTTATCGGCAGACGGGCATGTTGACCTATATGGCGGACCGGCACATCACCGAGTTCTTCCCCCAATATCTCACCTCGCCGGAGAACCTGGAGAGGTACCACGTCAAGCGCACCAGCATCCAGGAGCGCCTCGAGGGGATGCGCAAGCGCGAGGCGGAGATTGACGGGATGATCCGGGGCGAGATTCCCGCCAGCTACAAGGAGCGGTCGCGGGAGACCGCCGCCGACATCATCAATGCCTTCGTCACCGGACGGAGCTTCGTGGACGTGGGCAACACCCCCAACGTGGGACAGATCAGCAACCTCCCGATGGGTTCGGTGGTGGAGACCCCGGTGCTGGTCACGCCCACGGGCTTCCATCCGGTATGCGTGGGCACGCTGCCGGAACCGGCTCGAACCTGGGTGGAACGCTACACTCGGGTGCAGGACCTGACGGTGGAGGCGGCCATCGAGGGAGACCTGGAGAAGGCTCTCACGGCTTTGATACTGGATCCCTTGGTGTCGCACCTCAACTTCGACCAGGTCCGGGAGATGGGCCTGAAGCTCCTGCGCGCCAACTCGGCCTACTTGCCTCAGTTCCGGGGTGAGTTGTAGGTCGGACTAGGGTGTCGGGGGCCAAGGGCGACTACGGTCCGGGGTTGACCAATGGCGCTCGGGAACCCACACTCAGGCTCTCACCTTCTGCACGGGAGTCGCGCACATGTCCATGACCAGCAGAGAGCGTCTTCTCGCCGCCATTCGGCACCAGGAGCCAGACCGGGTGCCGGTCTCGCCCCGCATCGGGGCCTTCCTCAATGACTACTACGGCCACTCCGGCTGGGCGTACGAGCTCAAGGCGGCCGAGGAGTTCGGCTTCGACCCCCTGATCTTCCTCGGCTCTCCCTACCCCAACTACGTCCGCGACCCCCGGGCCTCGTACGAGGACCTGGAGGACGTCCGGGTGGACCTGGGCATCGAGCGCCACTCGGACCACACCCTGGTGCGGCGCCGGGTGGAGACCCCGGCGGGGGTGCTCACCGACGCCTTCCGCCAGTACAAGGGTGGCATCGGCTACGGTGCCTCCCCCAACCCTCACTGGGAGGAGCGTCTGGTGAAGGACGAAGGCGATCTGGAGGCGCTGGCCTTTCTTCTGCCCCAGCCCTCGGTGGCCGCCTTCCAGCCGGTGGCCGAGATGGTACAGGTGGTGGGAGAGCGGGGGCTGGTGCAGGTGACCATCGAGTCGGCCATTGACCACCGGGCCGGGTGGGCCTACGAGCTGGTGGACATGATGGTGGCGGCCTACGAGAACCCCGGATTCCTCCGGGCCCTCCTGGACCTGTTCCACCAGAACTGCCTAGCGGAGACTCGCTGCGCCCTGGAGGCGGGGGTGCCGGTGATCTTCACTCCCTGGTACTTCGCCTCCCTGAGCGCCGGCTGGTCGCCCCGGCTGTACCGGGAGTGGTTCGTGCCCCGGATCAAGGAGCAGGCCGACCTGATCCACGATATGGGAGGTCTCCTGCACTTCTACGACGACGGCAAGATGACGGCCATTCTCCCCTGGCTCAAGGACTGCGGGGTGGACATCGTCTCCACCCTGACCCCGCCTCCGGTGGGGGACGTGGACCTGAAACAGGCCAAGGAGATGGTGGGGGACAGGATCTGTCTCAACGGCAACATTGACCTCATCTACGTGATCAAGATGGGGACCCCGGACCAGATCCGGGAGGCGGTGCGGGGGGCGATCCTGGACGCGGCCCCGGGAGGGGGCTTCATCCTGGGCACCAGCGACAGCATTCGGGACACGGAGCCGGAGAACGTACGGGCCTACTTCGAGGCCGCCCGCGACTACGGGGACTACCGCCATCTAGGCCGGTAGCGGGCCGGCTTCACCTCGGGATGGTGCGGGGGCAGTACACGATGCAAGGGGTAAGCTGATGAGCGCCAGCATGACGGGCCGGGAGCGGCTGCTGACGGCCATTCGACGCGAGGAGCCGGATCGGGTGCCGATCTCGCCCCGGATCTGGGCCTTCCTGATGGACTACTACGGCGGCGGCAGTTGGGAGTTCGTCCTGCGGGCGGCGAAGGAGTTCGACTACGACATCTACTTCGCCACTCCCGGTCCCATCCCCCCGTTCATCGGGCCGTCGCTGACCTACCGTGGCTTCCCGGCCGAGGGGGTCCGGGTGACCCAGCAGATCGAGGAGGAGGACAGGGCGGTGACGGTGCGGCGCCGGTTCGACACCCCGGCCGGTCCTCTCACCGACGAGGTGTACTACGCCCCGCCCGGGTTCGAATACGGCATCGCCCCCAGCCTGGTCTGGCGGGAGCACATGATCAAGGGCCCGGAGGACCTGGACAAGCTGCCCTACGTCCTGCCCGACCCCAGCCGCCCCAGCCTGGGCCAGTACCGGGAGATCGAGCGCATCGTGGGCGACCGCGGCCTCGTGGAGCTGACCATGAGCCCGCCCTTGGACCACTTCCTGGGTGACCTTCGGGGCCTGACGAACCTGATGACGGACTACTACGAGGACCGGCCTTTCTTCGACCGGATGTTCGCCATGTTCGAGGAATACGCCCTGAAGCTGCTGAAGGCGGTGCTGGAGGGCGGGGTGCGGTACATATTCGGCACCTGGTACTATGCCTCCCTCAGCTCCGGCTGGTCTCCGGCCATCTTCCGGGAGATCTTCGTGCCCTTCATCCGGGAGCACGCGGCATTGGTGCATCAGTACGACGGCATCTACCACATCTACGACGACGGCAAGATGATGCAGACTCTGGGGGACTACGTGGAGGCCGGGGCCGACGTGGTGGAGACTCTCACTCCGCCGCCGGTGGGGGATGTGGATCTGGCCGAGGCCAAGCGTCTGTACGGCGATCGCACCTGCTTGAAGGGGCACATGGACCTGCTCTACGTCATCAAAATGGGAACTCCGGAGACCATCGCGGAGGCGGTGCGGGAGGCGATCGAGGTCGCCGCTCCCGGTGGGGGCTTCATCCTGGGGTCGAGCGACTCGATCCGGGAGGGCACGCCGGTGGGAAACGTCCGAGCCTACTTTGAGGCCGCCCACCGGTACGGCAAGTACGGTGCCTGAGAGGCGATTGGGAGTGGGAACACTGAGCCGAGGAGGAGACAGGACGTGGATGCCGGCATGACCAGTAGGGAGCGGCTTCTGGCCGCCATCCGACACCAGGAACCCGACCGGGTGCCGGTATCCCCTCGGATAGGGGCCTTCCTCACCGACTACTACGGCTGTTCCTGCTGGCAGCATGAGCTGAGGGCGGCAAAGGAGTTCGACTTCGATCCCTTGATCATCCTGCCCTCGCCGGCCCGGAACTACGTCCAGGCCCACACGGCGTCCGGTGAGGACCTTCCGGGAGTCAGATTGACCCTCCAGGTGAGCGACCAAGGGGACCGGCGCGAGTATCGGCGCATCTTTGAGACGCCGGCCGGCCGGTTGACCGACGCCGCCTCCCGACCCAAGCCGGGCCGGTTCTACGGTCGCTCGCCGGACTTCCAACGGCTGGAGCCGCTGGTCAAGGATCGTGAGGATCTGGAGCGGCTGCGCTACCTGTTCCCGGAGCCCTTGGCCTCGGCCTTGGACCATGCCCGGCTGATAGACGAGGCGGTGGGGGACCGGGGCCTCACCGAGGTAACCATCAACGGGGCCATAGACTATCGGGCCACCGATGCCGTGGGCCTCACCAACCTGCTGCTCATGTATGCCGCCGACCGGCCGTTCTTCGATGCCATCGTGGCTCTCTTCCAGGAACAGGTGCTGAAGGAGACGAGGGCCTGCCTGGAGGCGGGGGTCAAGATCATCTTCGGCACCGGCTTTTCGTATTCTCTGAGCCAGGGCTGGTCTCCGCGGACCTACCGGGAAGTGTTCAAGCCCCTGATTCGGGAGCACGTGGACCTCGTCCACTCCTACGACGCCCTCTACCACTTCTACGACGATGGCCGCATGATGGAGATCCTGCCCGACTTGGCCGAGGCCGGCGTGGATGTGGTCTCCACCCTGACGCCCCCGCCGGTGGGGGATGTGGACTTGGCGGAGGCCAAGCGCGTGGTGGGGGACCGGATGTGCCTGAAAGGCTGGGTGGACCTACTGTACGTGGTGCAGCGCGGCACCCCGGAAGAGATACGGGAGACGGTGCGAGAGGCGATCCTCACCGCTGCTCCTGGGGGCGGGTTCATCCTGGGAAGCAGCGACTCGTTTCGGGACACGGAGGTGGGGAACGTTCGCGCCTACTTCGAGGCCGCCCGCGACTATGGGGACTACCGCCACCTGGGGCAGGCGTGATTGGCTTAGGCCAAAGCCAGGGCACAATTGTCATGGTTGTCCGGAGGTTCTGGTGTTGCCCTGGCTTCGGCCGGAGCCGGGCTTGCATTAGCGCCGAGAACCGGTAACATACGGCGGGTTGCGAGGGATGGGTAGCGGCCGCGAGGCGCTCTCCGAGCATGAAGACGGGAGGATGTGGACATGGCTCTACTGGAAGATCTGGCACAAGCACTGATCAACGGCAATGCCCCCAAGACCAAGGAGTTGGCCCAGCAGGCGGTGGACGAGGGCATGGCTCCGGGCAAGGTCCTCAACGAGGGCCTGATCGTGGGCATGAACG
>JBBQIE010000217.1:0-5003 GCA_038324625.1 Anaerolineae bacterium
GAGGCGGTCGAGGCACGATCCAGCCGTCGGCAAACGCCGGGCTGGTGATTGAGAGGAAAGCCAACGTCGCCACGATCAACGCTATCAACGCTCTCGGTCGGGGAAGCATCTCCACCTCCTGGGTCATCCGGCTCTACCTACCAGACGTGCCCAGGAGCCTCTTCGTTCCCGTACCCTCGTATCTCACGCAAAGACGCCAAGGACAAAACGGGAACGCAGGAGAGAAAACAAAAAGACCTTTGCGTCTTTTGTCATGGTTCGTGTGAGGATGGAATGGGTTGGGGTGGCCCTGGGGTGAGCGTAGCAGAAGAGGGCGGGCGACTAAAGGCGCCCGCTGAGGGCCTTCGGCCAAGAAAACCGTGTGGCCTCTACCCTGGCCGAAGGCCTTCAGCGGCGGCCTTCAGCCCGCCGCCCTCCCGCTCCTGACATCACACGAACCAGGACAAACCTTTGCCTCTTTGCGCCTTTGCGTGAGACCTCCCTCCCCCTATCGTCGCCGGCTACCTCCCATGGAACCACTTCGTCCGGATGATCCTCCCGACGAGGAGCGTCCCGACGAGCCGAGCGATCCGGAGCGTCTCGATGACCCCATCGAGCTCGAACGACCGGAGGAGCCGAAGCCGCCACCACCCCCGCCGGATGGTCGGGACCCTCCCGAAGGAGGGCTCCAGTCCCGGCCGGAGAAGATGCGCCGGGTGCCCATGGGAGGGGTCATCATCCGTCGCCGTTGCTCCTCCCGGATGGCCGTGTCGGCGTCCCGGCGGATCTGATCGGCCAGGCGATCCACCGCCTCGAAAGCGGCGATCCCGGCGCGCAGGGACTCCACCAGGGCCCCGCGCCCCGAGGCCCCTTCCGTCGCCATTCGGGCCCGCTCCGCCATGGTCAGCCCCTCCCGGAGCTGACGCGACTTGGCCGATACCGCCGCCGTGAGCAGCCCCGGGGGCAAAGCCCCGGCTCGGCGGAGGGCCTCCTCCACGTTGCCCCGCGACCGCCGCGCCGCTCGGTCCAGTTGAGCCCGCAGAGAGGCGATCTCCTCCACCTCACGGCTGGCTTGACGTCGCGCTGTCGTCGCTGCCTCCGCGGCGGCCGACAGAGCCGCCATCGCCGCCAGGAAGTCGCCCGCCTGTAGAAGGCGGCGGCCCTCTGCCAATCGTCTCTCCGCCTCCGTCGCTCGCGTCCGCACCTCGGGGGTGAGCTTGTCCCCCTCCGATCGCAACAAGCCCACGACGGCAGCCAATTCCCCGGCGGTCGCGTCCAGGGTGCGTCTGGACGATGCCTCCGCCTCCCTGACGGCGGTCAGGCGCTGAACTACGCCAGTCAGCGCCGCTTGCAGGTCCTCCAGGGCCTTGCCGGCCTGCACCAGCAACTTACCGGCTCTATCGAATTGCTGGGCCTCCATCCCGTTGAGCCGCTCGGCCTCGGCCAGAAGAGCCTCAACCCGCTGCAGGATCGCCTCCGAGCCATCGGCAACCCCGGCCACCTCGGACCAGTTAGGCTCCGGATAGGCCCTCAGCTCCTCCCAGGCGGGCAAGGCGGTCGCCTGTCGGTAGCCCGATGCGGCCGCCAGTCTCTCACGAACCCGCGCCAGTTCGCGGCTGTTCTCCGCCTGAAGCTCCGGCCAAGCCCGCGCCTCCGCCAGCATCCCGGCGCCGCGCTCCCGCAGGCTCTCCAGGAGAGGAGGGATAGCGGCGTAGTTCCCTGACCGCAGACGCTCGACGATGCCTCGCTCTAGCACCCCCATCTCATCCCGGTGACCCTCCACCGAGGGCGGGCGGTATCCCCGCGCGAGAAGAGCCTGAACCTCGGCATCCCGAGCCCGCACCTCACCGCGGGCGGCCGCCGCCTCCAGCACTGTGTGGACCGCTCCCTTCGCCTGTTCCGAGAGGTCCATTGCCGTCAGGTACAGCCCCTCGCCCAGTGCCGCATCCGCTTGGGTCAGGAGCCGATCAATGCCGGCGAACGCCTCCGCCTCACTGACGAAAAAAGTCGGGAGGCAGGTCCTCCCCAGCCTGCCGGCGCTCCTCTTTGGCCTGATCCACGCTCCCGGGGGCATCATCACGCGCTTGCCGCAGCCGCGAGATCTGGGCCTTCACTTGGTCCACATAGCCTAGGATACCCTCGGCGTCCAACTCCTCCGGCTTCACCACCATGAGCCCCACCTTGAGGGGCATGCCCGCCAGTTCCCGGCGGATGGCATCCAGTTGCTGAGCCAACTGGGCGTCCTCGGTGGGACGATCCAGCACCAGCATGGGGTCCAGGAGGGTGTGCAGTTGCTCCTCGGTCATCTGCAAGATGCGGGGGCTGACGCCCACCAGGGTAACGTAGACCGTCTCCCAGTCGGCCACCTGCCGCTCCAGGGACAGCCCCTTAGTCACCGCCGGATCGGTCAGCCGTTGGCGCAGCTCATAGGCATCGTCCAGGGCCTCGCGGCTCTGCCGCAGCCATTCCTCCACCTGGCGCGCCATCTCCGGATAGCGGTCGCCACCGTATCCCTTGAACAACTGGTAGAGGATCGTGTCTCTGGGATTATCTCCTCGCAGGAGTTGC
The DNA here is from genome assembly GCA_038324625.1 of Anaerolineae bacterium. Classification (GTDB taxonomy): domain Bacteria; phylum Chloroflexota; class Anaerolineae; order DRVO01; family DRVO01; genus JBBQIE01. The sequence continues at coordinate 2,548 of JBBQIE010000217.1, forward strand.
TCCGAGGCCAGCAGCAGGTTCGAGGTCCGGGCCCGCAGTAGATCGAGGTGCTCTCGCAGCCGGGCCCGACGCTGGGCCGGCACCACCACAACGATGAAGACCACCACCGCTATCCCGGCCAACAACACTAAGCCGGCGAAGATCGGCAGCGATCGCACCAAGGCCGAGGGCGGCGGATGCAGCCTCTCGTAGGCGGAACCGAGGGCCCCCACGAAGGCGGCGGTGGCGTCCCCGGCGGCGATCTCCTGCCGCATCTGCTCCTTGAGATCCCCGGCGACCTGATCGCTGTCCAGGGCGGTATCGTAGAGCCGCTCACCGAAGGTGAGGCTGTAGGCCCAGGACAGGTTGGTGGCGGTGCCGGCCTCGAAAGCCAGGCCGTCTTTAGCGAAGGAGTCCGGCTGACTCAGGTCCCGAAGGCCGGCCGCCGCCTCCGCCTGGTCCACGTGGGCGAACCAGTCGGCCTCGCTCGCCGGGCGGTAGTCGGTGAGGTACACCAGCACCCGGTAGCCGTCTTCGGACCAAGGCCGGGCCGCCTGGCAGACGGCGTCCCGGTCCAGGGCCTGGGTGCTCTCCACTACTATGTCGGCGTAGGGGCAGTCGGTGGCCCCTTGAGCCAACCCCATCCGTCCGGTCCCCAGCACCGCCAACGCTACCGCGAACACCGCCAACCTAACGCTGATCTTCATGTCCACGCCCCTTCGTTACCCTGACCATCGCCTCTCCCCAGTCAAGGTCCGTCAGACCAGGGCCCCGTTTCGCTGCAACCGCCCACGTAACTCGTCCACCTCCACGTCCGCCACCACACCGTCATCGGCGGCTGCCAAAGCCGCCGCCACCCCGGCCGCCTCGCCGATAGCCATGCAAGTGCCCATTACGCGGGCCCCGGCCATGGCCTCATGGGTGGCGGAGATGCTCCGTCCGGCCACCAGGAGATTGGCCGGCCCCCGCGGCACCAAGCAGCCGTAGGGTATGTCGTACCAATCGCCCTTGGGTGCCTCCAGCGAGGCCCGATCCGGGTACATGCGCTCCTGCTCCGCCCGCCAGAAGGCGCAGCTTTCCACGCGAGGGCACTCCCGAATACAGAGATGCACGGGGTAGGTGTGGCCCAGGGGGCAATGGATGTCTATCCACCAAGAGCCTCGGGCAACGGCATCGGGGAACTTCCGCCCCGAGGTGACGTCCGACCCGGTCAGGGTGTAGTGACCCTGAATCTGGCGGCTCTCCCGGGCCCCCACTTGCGGGGCGGTGGCCAGGATGTAGGCGTTCTCGAAGCCCTCGGCCTCCGACCGTAGAATCTCCAGGAGTTTCCACACCTCCCGTCGGGCCGCCAACTCCCCGGCGGTGAGGTCCACGGTGTTGGTGGGGTCGGCGGCAATGCGGGTCATATTGGGGGAGCGGTAGTCATCCCGCATGGTATTCACCCCGAGGAAGCCGGCGTTGTAGAAGCATAACTCCCCCGCCTCCATCTTCCGGCGCACCAACTCCACCGCCTTCCGCTGGGCTTCCGGGTCCAAATCGGGCACCCCAGCCAGATAGAAGAACGAACCCATGGACTGAACGGCGCCGTCGAAGGCCCGCCCCTGGGAGTAGGGGGCCCCCGATCGGGCCGCCAGGTCGGCATCGCCGGTGGCATCCACCACCACCTTGCCCACTACCGCTTGCCGGCCCGACTTGCCCTCGATCATCACCCCGGCGATCCGGCCATCCTGCACGATGGTGTCCACGGCCAGGGTGTGCAACAGTAGGCTCACCCCCGCCTCCTGGACCATCTCATCGGCCACGTACTTCATGGCCTCGACGTCGAAGTTGATGCCCCACTTCCCGAGGGCCTCCTCCCAAGTCGGGGCTCCGCCCAGGGAGTGCATCCTCGCCGTCAGTTCCTTCAGGATGCCCTCCACGATGGGGGTATCGCTGTCGTGTGCGGTGTGCCCGAGGATGGGCGCCACCATGCCGGCGGTGGCCAACCCTCCCAGAAAGCCATACCGCTCCACGAGGAGCGTCTTCGCTCCCTGGCGGGCGGCGGCCACGGCAGCGGCGAAGCCGGCCGGGCCACCTCCGGCCACCAGCACATCCACCTCCGCCACTACCGGCACATCCCGAGACGGTTCCCTCAGCCTGGCAGTCACCTGTACCCTCCTATGCATCCGTCAACCTGAGAGCCTCATGCCTCCCGGTGGCAGGCCCTGAGCCCATGACCGAGATTCGCCCCTACGAACTCTACACCATCCACGGGACGGCGAGCAGTCACCGGAATCGGCAAGCGCCTTTCGCGTTTTCGCCCACTTTCTGCCCTGGTTCGTGTGATGTCAGGCGAAGGGAGGGCGGCGGTCTGAAGGCCGCCGCGGACACTGCCGTGCCTATTGCTGAAGGCCTTCGGCCAGGGTAGAGGCCACACGGTTTTCTTGGCCGAAGGCCCTCAGCGGGCGCCTTTAGTCGCCCGCCCTCTCCCGCGTCGC
>JBBQIE010000218.1:0-5002 GCA_038324625.1 Anaerolineae bacterium
CTGGGGCACCATGCGGGCCATGATCCCGGCGGAGGCGATCCCCCGGACGATGGGGTCGGACACCAGTAGCAGGTAGTCGGCGTCGCGGGTGGTATGGCGACTGAGGTGCTCCATGCCCGCCTCGGTGTCTATGACCACGTAGTCGTAGGAGCGGGCCATGCGATCTAGGATGGCCCGGAGCATGTTGTTGGCGGCGCAGTAGCACCCTTGCCCCTCCGGCCGCCCCATGGCCAGGAGGTCCACCCGCTCCCCCTCGATGAGCAGATCCTCGATCTGGTACTCCAGGTAGTCCTGCTTACTCATGCCGACCGGGAAGGAGCCGCCGCGGGTGAGGGAGAGGGCTTCCTCACGGATATCCCCTACGGAGCGGTCCAGCTCCAGGCCCAGGGCCAGGTGCAGGTTGCTGGCCGGGTCGGCGTCCACCGCTAGGAGGCTGGCGCCGGTGCTCCGGACCAGGGTGTCTATGATGAGGGCGGAGAGGGCGGTCTTGCCGGTCCCCCCTTTGCCGCTAACGGCGATGGTAAAGGCCATGCTGCCACTCCTGTTTGCTCTTGATGGTTATTGTCCCACGCCACCCTCGGCCCGGCAACCGTACGCGGCAGGCATCGCTACCGGGCTAAAGCAATTCGCCGATCCGCCGATACAGATTCAAGAGGTGCGAGACAGCGGTCTCCCCTGCTCTCAATTGCTCTCAATGTGGCTGTCCCGACGAAGCGTGAGAGACACACAACGGAGTGATGCCCATCATGCATGTGCTCGTCCTACACTCGGACTGCACCATCGCTAACCTACTGGTGAAAGCCCTGCGAACCCTGGGCATTCCCGCTCAGACCGAACCGGGATCGGACAAAGCCGGTGTCGCCTTCACGCCCTGGAACGACTGGAGCGAGGGGGACTGCCGGCGCATGATGGGGGTGGCTCGGGAGAGCGCCGACCGAGTGGTGATCCTGCTCGAGGGCGGCCGCCTCCCCGAGGGGCTGGGCTGCGAGGTCCTACCCGCGCCCTGCCGGCCCTCGGAGATGGCCAACCTGGTCAGGAGGCTATGCCTTGCCGCCTGAGGCTCTCGTCGCGACCGTCCGTCTGGATCCATTTTACTCATCTGAGGAGAGCGCCGCCACGGTGCTCTCCCTCCGACCGCGCCCCAAGACCATCGCCGCCCGGGGCGATTCCTTCTGGCTCCAGCCGGGAAGCCGGCCGCGGGTGCGGGTGGGTGACCTCTATGCCACCGATTGCCACCAGGAGTGGCATTTCGACGCCCCGGAGGGGTGCATCCGCTTCCGGCACGTCCTGCACTGGCGCGGCCTCCCCCGGTCGGATAGCCGCTGCGACCTTATGCTCTACGCCTACGACCTTCGCTACACCTACAGCCTCAATGGCGACTGGAAGGCGGTGGCCGTGGCTAAGCCGTACCCGCCCGAACCCAAGAACGGCTTCCCCCAGCCGGTGCGGACGACGGTGGAGCTCGAGGGCCTGGAGCCCACGGCGCCCGGGTCCTACGACTATGTCCTCTGGTGGGGCTACGCCACCCAGGGGCTCCCGGCTACCTGGACGGTGGAACGGCTGGCCTGAGTCCCACCGAACGGTCTGAAGGCCACCAGATGGGTGACTGCGCCCCAGGAGATAGTCGCTCCGGCTCGTCGGAGTGCGGTTCCCCTCCCGAGTTCCCAACCACGTCCATTCTCCACATCTGATCCCCGAGTATGCCGCAACTTATGGGCCGGGTGCTGCTTCCTTCCCGTCGCGCCGAGGTTCCCTGTCACCCCGAACAACGTGAGGGGTCTTCGTCTCCTGGGAAAGATGCCTCACTCCGCTGGAAAGCGCTGCGTTCGGCATGACAGAGCGTGACCCGCCATCGGGGATAAGAATCGCCCCCCAACTTGAGACACACCGATCCCCTGCCGACTTGCTCGGCCGGAGAGCCGCTGCTAGCATGTACTCTAGGAAAGGCTGAGACGGAGAGGAGTAGGCTCGGGGGGCGTCCCCAGGGAGACCGGATCGTGGACTGGAAGTCCGGTCGGACCGATACCGAGCCGAAGTTCGCTCCCGAGCCGACGGGTGAAGCGTCGATGCCGTGAGTAGTCCGTTCCGGTAGCTCCACCGTTATCGGGGCACCCGATAAGCCGGCACTCCGGCCGTCGGGGTGAGTGGGTCAACCGACCAATTAGGGTGGTACCGCGAGGCCGCTGTCCTCGTCCCTAAGGGCGAGGCGGCGGCTTTCTTGTCGTTAAGGGCGAACCTGGGAGGTCTGGAATGGAGACGACCCTGGAGAGGATGGAGACCGAGGCCCGGCAGGCGCTGGAACAGGCGGCCACCGGCGAGCGGCTGGAGGCCTGGTACCAGGAGTACCTGGGCCGGCGGGGAGCGCTGACCCAGTACATGCGCACCATCGGCAGCCTGCCGGCGGAGGAACGCCCCTTGGCCGGACAGATGGGCAACCGCCTCCGGCAGGCCCTCGAGGCCCGCTACCAGGAGCGGGAGGAGGAGATCCGCCGGGAGGAATTGACCCAAGCCCTGGAGGCGGAAGCGGTGGACGTGACCCTGCCCGGACGCCGGCCCCGGGTGGGAGGGCTGCACCCGGTGACTCTAACCCTGAGGCGCATCTACAGCATCTTCGCCGGGATGGGCTTCCAGGTATTCCAGTCGCGGGAGGTGGAGACGGACCAGTGCAACTTCGAGTTCCTCAACATGCCCCCCCACCACCCCGCCCGCGACATGTGGGACACCTTCTACGTCAGCGACACGGTGGTGCTGCGGACACACACCTCGCCGGGGCAGATCCACGCCATGTGGGCCTCCCACCCCGACCCCATCCGGGTCATCCTGCCCGGGAAATGCTACCGCTACGAGCAGGTGACGGCGCGGGCGGAGTCCATGTTCCACCAAGTCGAGGGCCTGGCCGTCGGCCGTGACATCACCCTGGCCGATCTAAAAGGGGTGATGGACACCTTCGCCCGGCAGATGTACGGGCCGGACCGGCAAATGCGCTTCCGAGCCAGCTACTTCCCCTTCACCGAGCCCAGCGTGGAGGTGGATATTGACTGCCTCATCTGCGGGGGCAGCGGCTGCCGGGTGTGCAAGCAGACGGGGTGGCTGGAGATCGCCGGGGCGGGGATGGTACACCCGAACGTGCTCCGCTTCGGGGGCTACGACCCCGACCGCTTCACCGGCTTCGCTTTCGGGATGGGCCCGGAGCGCATCGCCATGGCCCTCAACGACATTGATGACATCCGCTACTTCTACGGCAACGATCTGCGGTTCCTGCGCCAGTTCGGGCAGTTGGCTTAGGCGAGGAGGACGGCCATGCGAGTACCGTTGAGTTGGCTCAAAGAATACGTTGACATTGACCTGCCCGTCCCCGACCTGGCGGAGCGGATCACCCTGGCCGGGCTGGAAGTGAAGGCCATCGAGAGCATCGGCGACTGGTGGGACCCCGAGCGCATCCTGGTGGGGCGAATCGTGCGGGTGGATCCCCACCCCAACGCCGACCGGCTCACCCTGCCGGTGGTGGAGTACGGGGGCGCCGAGCCCATCCAAGTGGTCACCGGCGCCCCCAACATCCGGGTGGGGGACGTGGGGAAGAAGGTAGTCCTGGCCCTGTCCGACTCCCGCCTGATAGACGGCTACTCCGAGGAGAAGGGCTGGATCACCCTCAAACCCAGCAAGATCCGGGGGGTGCGCTCTGAGGGGATGGTCTGCTCCGAGAAGGAACTAGGGTTGTCCGAGGAGCACGAGGGTATCCTCCTCCTGCCCGACGACGCCCCCGTGGGCACCCCCCTCACCCAGTACCTGGGCGACACCGTCCTCGACATTGACCTCACCCCCAACCTGGCCCGCTGTCTCTCGGTGATCGGGGTGGCCCGGGAGGTGGCGGCCCTCACCGGCAAGCGCCTCAAGCCGGTGGACCCAACCGTGCAGGCCGAGGGGCGTCCGGCAGCGGAGCAGGCGGCGGTGGAGATCGCCGACCCCGACCTGTGTTCCCGCTATACCGCCACCGTGATCCGGGGCATTGAGGTGGGGCCCTCGCCCTTCTGGATGCAGCGCCGCCTGCTCCTCAGTGGGGTACGCCCCATCAGCAACATCGTGGATATCACCAACTACGTGATGCTGGAGTGGGGGCAACCCCTGCACGCCTTCGACTACGATCTCCTCCACGGCCCGGGAGGCGGGCTCCCTCCGGGGGAGAGCCCCCTGATCCGGGTACGCCGGGCCCGGCCGGGCGAGGCCATGACCACCCTGGACGGCGAGGAGCGCCGCTTGGATACCGACATCCTCCTCATCACCGACGGCGCCGGCCCGGTGGCCGTGGCCGGGGTCATGGGAGGCCTGGAGTCGGAGATCCACGATACCACCACCAATATCCTGCTGGAGTCGGCCTCCTTCGACATGGTGGGCAATCGGATCGCCTCCCAGCGGCTGCGCCTGAGCTCGGAGGCCTCTTACCGCTTCGGTCGCGGGGTGCCGCCCTCATTGGCGGACCAGTCGGCCCGGCGAGCGGCGGACCTGATGCGGGCCCTGGCCGGCGGGCAGGTGCAGCCGGGGATAGTGGACACCTACCCGGTGCCCCAGCCCTTCGTCGAGATCTCCCTACAACCTGACAAGGTCCGGAAGGCGTTAGGGGTAGAGATCACCGACGCGGAGATCGCCGCCGCCCTCAGAGGGCTGGAGTTCGTGGTGAACGACGAGGGTCCGGAGTGGCGGGTGCAGGTCCCGCAGAGCCGGCTGGACATGGCCATCCCCGAGGACCTATACGAGGAGGTGGCGCGGGTCTACGGCTACGACCGGCTCCCCACCACTCGGATGCGGGACGAGTTGCCCCCAGTACGGGACAATCGCCCCCTCCGGGCCGAGGAAGGGCTGCGCAATGCCCTGGCCGCCGCCGGAATGCAGGAGGCCATCACCTACTCCCTGGTGGACTGGGAGCAGGAGTGTCCCCTAGCCGAGGCGGGATCCCTGACTCCCGACAGCTTCATGAAGGTCCTCAATCCTCTCTCCTCCGACCGCC
>JBBQIE010000219.1:0-4997 GCA_038324625.1 Anaerolineae bacterium
AGGGGGTGGCGCCGGCGGCCGTAGTAGCCCATATAGCTCTCGTGGGCCAGGAGGCCCTGAGCCAGGGACTCTACCGTCCCGGGAGGGCCTCCGGACAGGGGCGGTTGGCTCTGGGTCGGCTCCCAGCCCTTCCCCTCGTTGACGGCGGCCACCAGCCAAGGCCAGTGATCGTAGACGCCGTGCTCGTCCTCTACTCGTTGAGAGGCCAGCCAGGCCAGGACCATCCGGCCCCGGCCGTCTCCGGCCAGCGTCGGCATCAGTTGCCATTCGTCGCCCCGGCTCACCGGCTCCGGCGCCTCCCAGAGGTTGCCGTTCCCCCGGGCGGCGAACACGCGGTAGGCGCCCTTTTGATAGGAGTCGTAGGCCAACCAGAGCCCGCTGGAGCGGTCGGCGGCCAGGGTTGGGCGGTTGAGGGGGGCGTCGCCCTCGGCCACCAGGGTCGGCTCCTCCCAGCCGCCGGTGGCGGAGGCGCGGGAGCAACGCAGGAGGTAGCGCCCGGCCACTCGACTGACCACGGCCAGGCAAAGTCGCCCCTCGGCATCCGCGGTGGCGGCAAAGGCCAGAGCGTCCCCGGCCGCCGGGCATAGGCAGGTGTCCGAGGCGGATTTGCTCTCGGCTAGGGGGCGGCTGAGGATGCACCAGCATCCCCCGGTGAAGGAGCGCCAGAGGGCCACCGGGCCCTGGGCGGTGGCCACCAGCACCGGGTTCATGTACTCCCCGGGGGCGGGGCTGAGGGTGCGGATTGTCCCCGGTCCGGAAGCGTCCCAGGGCCGGGCCATGACCTTGTCGTAGCCGTCCAGGTGGGAGACCCAGGCCACCCAGAAGCGAGAGTCGGCGTCCAGGCAGACCGCCAGCTCGCGGGAGGCGCACTCGACCCCCAGCTGGGTGGATTGGGTCATGGGCAATGAAGCGGTCACTAAGTCCCTCCCCTGAGAGGTTCGCCTACCCCTTGAGTCCGGAGAACACGATCCCCTGGATGAAGTAGCGCTGGAAGAAGAGGTACACCAGGAGGCAGGGGAGCATGATCATGGTGGAGTAGGCCATCAACTGCTCCCAGTTGGTGGTGTACTTGAGGCGAAAGGCGATCACCCCCAGGGCGAGGGTCCATTTGTCGGTGGCGTTGAGGTAGATGAGGGGGCCGACGAAGTCGTTCCAGTTGCCCATGAAGGAGAAGATGCCGACCGCCCCCAGGGCCGGCTGGGCCAGGGGCAGCATTATGCGCCACCAGATGGTCAGAGGGCTGGCCCCATCCATGATGGCGGCCTCGTCCAGCTCGAAGGGGATGGTGAGGAAGAACTGGCGCAAGAGGAAGATGTAGAAGGCGGCCCCGAAGAAGGAGGGCACGATCAAGGGCTTGAGGGTATTCACCCAGCCGATCTTGGAGAAGATGATGAACACGGGGATCATGGTCACCTGATAGGGGAGCATCATGGTGGCCACCAGGACGGCGAACAGGGGGTCCCGTAGGCGCCAGCGCAGGCGGGCGAAGGAATAGGCCACGATGGCCGAGCTGAGCACGCTGCCCACCAGCGACAGGCCGGTAACGAGAAGGGTGTTCTTCAGGTAGTTGAAGGTGGGTACGGCGGTCCAGGCCTTGAAGTAGTTCTCGATGGTGATGGGGTTGGGGATCCACACCGGGGGCTGCATCCAGACCTGGGGTGGGGTCTTCAATGAGGTGGAGAGCATCCAGGCAAAGGGAAACACGAAGGTGATGCTCCCCGCGACCAGGACGATGAAGAGGGCGATCCGCCAGAGCAGCCTGACGAAGACGTTGGGCCGGAAGCGCCCGCCCTTCATCAGCCCCAGTCGCTCCCCGCTCCAGTGGAGTGATCTCCGCACAGAGCTGTCGCTTGCCATGTCCACCTGTACTCCTTGTATGTTCGTTCCCGCCACCGGTTTCCGACCGGGCTCACCGACCGCCCGCGGTTGCCGTACCTCCCTCGTAGTAGACCCAGCGACCGGCGACCCGGAACTGGATCACGGTGAGCACGGCCACCAGCAGGAAGAGAACCCAGGCCTGGGCGGAAGCATAGCCCATGCGGAAGTAGCTGAAAGCATTCCAGAAGAGATAGAGGACGTAGAACAAGGTGGAGTTGGCCGGGCCGCCGGCGGTCATGACGTAGGCGGCGGTGAACACCTGGAACGATCCGATCACCCCCATGACGCTGTTGAAGAAGATGCTGGGGGTGATCAGAGGGAGGGTGATGTGCCAGATGCGACGGAGCCACCCGGCTCCATCCACCTCGGCGGCCTCGTAGAACTCTTGGGGCACTCCCTGGAGGCCGGCGAGGAAGATGACCATCTGGGGCCCAATGCCCCACATGCTCATGAGGATCAGGGCCGGCTTCGACCAGTTGGGGTCCAGGAGCCAAATGGGGCCGTTGATGCCTAAGACGGAAAGAAAATTGTTGATAAGGCCGATGGTGGGGTCGAAAAGCCACAGCCAGAGCATGGAGGCGGCCACCCCGGAGACGACGGAGGGCATGTAGTAGGCAGTGCGCAGAAGGTTCTGTCCCGGCAGGCCCTGGTTGAGGAGCACGGCCACGAGCAGGGCGAGAAAGAGGCTCAGGGGCACGCTCAGCAGGGCATAGTAGAGGGTGTTTACGAACGATAGCCGGAAGAGCTTGTCGTCGCTGAACATGCGCACGTAGTTGCCAAGCCCGACCCACTTGGGCGGGTGGATGGCGTCATAGTCGGTGAAGCCGAAGAATAGAGAAGCGAGGAAGGGGATCAGGGTGAAGACCAGGAAGCCGAAGATCCAGGGCGAGGCTAGTCCCAGTCCCCATGCCTCTCTCACCAGGTGTCTGCGTCGGCTGACGGAAGAGGCGCTGGGCGCCACCTTTGCCTGAGCCGGTGAGGCTGCCGCCATGCGAGTCCCTCCTATACCAAAGCCAAGGCGAAGTCCAGACCAGCCTCCCGGCAAACCATGCCGCTTTCACCTTGGCTTTGGTTTGGAGTAGGCCGGTAGGTCGGCAAGAGGGCACCCACGCGTGCCCTCTTGCCCGGGTACACTCACCGATGGGCTTGCCTTATTGGCCGTCTACCAGTCGTAGGTCCAGCCGATCCTCTCCAGCTCCTTGTCCCATTCGGCGGCGGCGTCGGTGAGGGCCTCCTCGGCCGTCTTCACTCCCAGAACGGCGGATTCACACTCGGAGAGCAGCAAGGGCCGGCGTAGGGGCCCGGCCGGGGTCACCGGGTAGTTGAGGCCGTAGGCATCCAGGTTTTCCGTGGCTTTCTTCACATCCTGGCGCTTGGTGTACTGGGCGGCATCCACCACCGATCGCCGGGTGGGCGGGAAGCCGCCGTAGGCTTCTTGCGCCACCGTCATGGCTTCCGTGGAGCACTGCAAGGTCATGTAGTCCCAGACGGCCTGAGGATGCTTGCAGGTCTTGCTGACGGCGTCCCAGTCGGTGCTGACTAGGGCCACCCGCTTCTGCTTGATGGGCGGCTGGGGCACGGCCACGAACTCGATCTTGTCGGGAGCGTACTTGAGGACGTTCTTGCCGTGGATGCCGGGATGGCCATAGGCGATGACTTCCAGACCCATGGCGAAGTAGGGGATCTCCATGGACTCCAGAGGGGCCACGCTGGGCGGGGCGATCTGCTGGCGCCGGTCCACCATCCACTGGAGGGCCCAGATGCCCTCGTCGCTGAGGAAGTTGGACTTCCCGTTCTTGAAGAGGCTGCCCCCGGCAGAGTAGAGGAGCCCGGTGAACTCCATCTCGTCGTGCCCGGTGGAGGAGCCCTTTCGGACGACTTTGTTGCCGTCGAAGGTGGTCAGCTTGACCGCCGAGTCCATGAAGTCGTCCCAGTCCCAGTCATCGGGGATGGTGATGCCTTCCTCAGCGGTGATGTCGCTGCGATAGCACCAGTGCCGGGGTCCGCCCAGCACGGGGATACCATAGTTCTTGCCCTTCCAGACCACTGCCTCCCAAGAGGCGGCGTAGAAGTCCTCTTTGTCCGGCCATTGGGCCACGTAGTCATCCACGCAGAGGGCGTAGTCGGCGTCATCCTCGCTGTAGGCGAGGGAATCCCCGGACCCGCCGCGAATGACGTCGGGCATGGTGCCGGCGGCCCGACCGGTGAGCAGCTTCTCCCCCAGGGTGGCCCAGTCAATGGGGATATAGTTGACATCGGATACGGGGTGCATTTCCTTGATGGCGGGGACGATGTTGTCCGCCGCCCAGGTGAGGAACTCCTCCGGGTACTCGACCAGGAGTTCGATCTTGAATTGCTCCTGGGTGGCGGCGCCGGCCGCGGTGGCCTCGACGGCCTGGGCCGAGGTGGGGGCCGGTTGATCTCCGCCGGGGGCGGGGGTGGCCGCACAGCCTGCCAGCAGGGGGGCGGTGGCCGCTCCCAGCACTCCGGCACCAAGGGCCTTGAGGACCGTACGTCGAGACTGCTTCAGACTCGCCATTGCCTTCTCCTTCTCGTGGAGTATGACTGCGGCGGATATCCACGGCGGTAGACGTGTGCGGCGCTTATGTGGTTGTCTTCCTATACCTCTGTTAATAGCTAATAGCGGAGCCCCTGTCAAGGGGCATCCGCGAATCGAGGCCGGCCCAGTCCGGTCGGCGCCCAAGATCCGCCAAGACAGGCTGGGGTTTTGGATCGCGAAGACCACGAAAAGGGAACAATATGTCCTGGTTCGAGTGAGGGCGGAATGGGGTTAGGGTGGCCTGGGGACCGGCGCCCACGGAGGAGGCGAGAGAGGGCGGGCGGCTGAAGGCGCCCGCTGAGGGCCTTCGGCCAGGGTAGAGGCCACACGGCTTTCTTGGCCGAAGGCCCTCAGCGGCGGGCTTCAGACCGCCGTCTCCCGCTCCTGACATCACACGAACCAGGACAGAAAGGGGACGAAGACGCGAAAGGTCGTCGTCCAGCGAGGCGACTCGGTTCCCCGAGGGACTCTCGATGTGACGAGGGCAGAGCTCGAGGCCGGTGCCGCCGGTGAGGGTGTGGTATAATCGCGGTCGCCGGGTCGCCGGAACATGGACCCG
>JBBQIE010000220.1:0-4989 GCA_038324625.1 Anaerolineae bacterium
GGCTTCGCCCGCCTCCTGGGCCACAGAAGGGTCAAAGACACCGAGCCCATGCCCCTGTGGCTGCCGGCGACCGCCGGGCTCATGAGCTTCGCCGCCTACTTCCTGGTGGTCTGGGCCTTCCAGTTGGTTACTCAGGCCAGCTATGTGGTCGCCTTCCGCCAGTCCAGCCTGGTGATCGCCGTCCTCATGGCCTTCGCTCTGTACCCCGAGGAGAGACACGCCTCCCGCCTGGTCTCGGTGCTGGTCATCACCGGCGGACTACTGCTTATCAGTCTATTTGGTTGACCCGGGCGGCTTTCCGCTCGACTCCGGCCAGGGAACGCCATCGAGATCTATAGCATCGCAAAGAATAGCGGGGGAACTTGATGCGCATAGGGCTTGCCGGGGGTTTGCCCCCATGCTAGAATGCCGCCCGTCTCCCGGACCGTACTGGCGGCTCTGCCGCCGAGCATGGACGCCCCCTTGCCCGCCAGTAGAACCGCACTTCCTACACCAGGTACGAGGTACTCGATGAGAAACAGCCCTTCGACCCGGTTTCGATCCTTTCTGGAGAGCAAGCGGAGCGCCATGGTCCTGAACCTGGTGCTGGGAGCGGCTCTCATCATCGCCGTGCTCTTCCTGCCGCCTCTCTCTTTGTACGGCTGCGCCGCTCGCGTCGGCTTCCAGGACGTCAGCGCCGAGGGTGGGTCGGTGCTGGACCCGGACGGCACCCAGATCACGGTCTCACCGGCTGCCGGCGGCATCGGGGTGAAGATGGTGGCCGTCCCCCGGCTGGACTTCATCGAGGGCAAGACTAGCGAGTCCTACTACCCGGCGGCCACCAACGTCCCCGGGCACCTGCGCCTCAAGAGCCCGGTTTATGACCTGCTCCTCTATCAGGGCAGCGGGCTGCCTCACAACCCCGGCGCCGGGGTCAGCCTCCTGACCTATACCATCCCTATCCCCAACGATTCCGAGCCCTACTCCGCCCTCGCCCTCTACGAGTGGAGCGGCGGCGGCTGGCGCTTCGTGCCCTCTCACGTCATCGCCGAAGACGGGACCATCGAGGCCTCTCTGGACTACATCCCCGGGCCCCTGGCCGTGTTCCACCAGGAACCGGTGGTGCCCGCCATCTCCGGGGACCTGACTCCCGCCGCCGACCTCCAGGAGATCTTGCCGGCGGTGGACGAGGTCAACCCCGTGGGCCCCTACCTGCTGGTGGACGGATCGGTGGAGGGGGGCGTTTCCACGGAAGTGGACAGCCTCAAGGCGGGAATGCGGGTGGTGCCGGTGGTGCGCAACTGGGCCCCCGACGGGGTGATCCGCAGCGACTACACCGACAACATGCTGGCCATCCGGGAGATCCGCCAAGCTCACGTGGACGCCTTGCTGGCCTACGTGGGGGAGAACCAGTTCGCCGGCATCGAGCTTGACTATCGGGACATCAACCCCGAGCTGCGGGAGCAGTTCACCGAGTTCGTGGCCGACCTGGCCACCCGCTTGCACCAGAGCGGCAAGACCCTGGGGCTGCGGGTCAGCCTCCCCGCTCAGATCGCCGAGGACCGTTGGACCACCGGGGTCTTCGACTGGCGGGCCCTGGGCCGCTACGCCGACCGGCTGGTGGTGCCGGCCCTGCCCGATCTGGATGGCTACACCGAGGAGGGCAAGTTCTCGGTCATGCTCACCTGGGCCGCCGGTGAGGTGGAACGGTATCGCCTCTACGTTGGCCTGCCGGCGCTCAGCCGGGAGAAAGTGGCCAATTACGTGCTCTACCGGCCCTACGAGGAGATCTTGCGGGCCTTCGGCAACGTGGTGGTGGAGCAGGGAGCCGAGGTGGCGCCGGATGCTCCCATGAAGGTGCGTCTGAGCGGGGTGAGGGACTGGTCCGGGCTGCAGTACGACGAGGCCATTCACACCCACTGGTTCAGCTACAAGGATCCCGGGGGCGTCCAGCACATCGTGCAGTTGGAGGACCCGGCCAGCCTGGCCTACAAGCTGGCCCTGATCGGCTCCTATCGCCTCCGGGGGGTCTCCATCGTCGGCGATGGTCAGCACCCCGATACCTGGAAGGTACTGGCCGACTATCGCGACCTGGTCATCACCGAGCCTCGGGAACCCGTGGTTCTGGCTTTGGCCCTGGACGACGGCGAGCAGCAGGACATGCAGGCCGGCGACGGCGTCTGGGAAGTGAAAGCCCCGGCGGGTGAGGGTAACTACCGCCTGGCGGCGGCCATCTCCGTGGGCGCCTACCGGGCGCAGGCGGACCAGACCGACGTCAAGGTGGTGCTGCCACCCACACCCACGCCGACCCCGGAACCCACGGCCACCCCTGAACCGACGGCGACCCCGGAGCCCCTCCCCACGGCGGCACCGGCGAACACCCCGATACCTCAGCCGGAGGGTCAGTCGGAGGAGCCCGCGCCCGAGCCCACTGTTGCACCGCCACCGGCGGTGGTGGTGGCGCCCCCGCCCAGTGGTGGTGGCGGCTTCGGGTATGGGGTGCAGGGCCACATGATCCATAACGGGCAGGCGCCTCAGGTCATGGCCATGATCAACGGCATGGGTTTCAACTGGGTGAAGCAGCAGGTGGAATGGAAGCTGTTCGAGCCCAGCAAGGGCGACTATCAGTGGGGCGCCATTGACGAAGTGGTGAACGCCGCCAACGCCGCCGGGGTGAACGTGCTCCTCAGCGTGGTGAAGGCCCCGGCCTGGGCCCGGCCCGGCAACACCAACATGGGGGTCGAGGGGCCGCCGGCCAACCCCCAGGACTTCGCCGACTTTCTCGGGGCCATGGCCGCCCACTACCAGGGGCGGGTGCGGGCCTACGAGGTGTGGAATGAGCAGAACCTGGGCTACGAGTGGGGGAATGAGGACCTTAACCCCGGCCGGTACGTGGAGATGCTCAAGGTCTGCTACGCTGCCATCAAGGCCAACGACCCCGGGGCCTTGGTCATCAGCGGGGCCCTTACTCCCACCGGGGCCAACATCCCCGGTGTGGCCATGGACGACTTCACCTATATGGAAGGCATGTACCAGGCCGGCCTCCGCAACTACTGCGACGGGGTGGGGGCCCATCCAAGCGGCTTCAACGTCAGCCCGGACGTGACCTGGGGAGACGCCTGCTCCTTCATCACCACCCAGCAGTCTGGGTTCATGGGCCCTTGCGACAGCCCGCACCACTCCTGGAGCTTCCGCTCCACCATGGAGGGCTACCGCAACATCATGTCGGTATATGGTGATGGTGGGAAGAAGATCTGGCCTACCGAGTTCGGCTGGGCTTCATCGGCCACGCCGGTGGCCAACTACGGGTATGCCTCCGACAACACCCTGCAAGAGCAGGCGGAGTGGACGGTGCGAGCCTACGAGATGGGCCGCAACTGGGGCTGGGTGGGGCCGATGTTCCTCTGGAACATCAACTTCAAGGTAGTGGCCCCGGGATCGGAGCAGTCTCAGTGGGGCATCGTGGACGGCGGTTGGGGCCCACTGCCCGCCTATAGCGCTCTGGCTGGTATGCCGAAGTAGCCCTAAGGACGAGACACGAGCCACCCAGTGGGTGGCTCGTGTCTCGTTTGTCGTTAAGTAGGGCCCCGGCGCTGCATCTCGGCGGCATTGGCGCCTCAAGCCGAGGATGGGCTATGGTGCTTGCCGCAGACTAATGCTGACGATATTGGGGGCGTGAAGCCGAGTGGAGACGAATAGCGTGAGTGAGCCCAAGCCTTGGCCCCGATGGCTCTACTACTGGCTGGCGATCTGGACCGTGGGGGTGCTGGCGGCCGTGGGCTACTTCGGCTACTACCTCTGGGCCAACGGTGAGGGCGCGGCTATGGGCCAGGAGGGGGTTCGGCTGACCCGGGCCGCCAGCCACAACCAGGAGTTCTTCCCCAGCCGACCTGTCCCCACCGCTACCTTGGCGCCTCCCTCCACAACCAGCATCCCCGTTGCCGCCTCGCCCCAGTCAGCCGACACCCCCACGCCCATACCCACTGAGGCCGTGCCCACGTCTAACGTCGCCATTCCGGTGACCCTGGAAGGGCTCCCCATGGACTCCCCCGAGTACGGGATGCAGGCTTTCCTGTGGTGGCGACCGGAGACGGCCCACCGGGACCTGGGGATGATCCGGGAGGCCGGGTTCACCTGGGTGAAGCAGAACTTCGGCTGGAGGGACATCGAGGGGGCGGGCAAGGGCCAGTACGACTGGTCCACCACCGACCGCATCGTGGACCAGGTGGAGGAGTTCGGCCTCAACCTTCTGGTGCGGCTGGACCATCAGCCCGCCTGGGCCGGGGGCAACTTCCCCACCAACGGCCCCCCCGACAACCTCCAGGACTTCCAGGACTTCTGCCGGGAGGTAGCGGCACGGTATCAGGGACGGGTGGCGGCCTACGAGATCTGGAACGAGCCTAACCTGGCGCGGGAGTGGGGGGACCGAGCCCCGGACCCTGCCGCTTACGTGGCCCTGCTGAAGGCGGGATACGCCGGCATCCGAGCCGGGGACCCGGGGGCCATCGTCATCACCGCCGGGCTCACCCCCACCGGCACCCAGCCGCCCACGGCCATGCCCGACGACGTGTACCTGCGGGGGATGTACGCGGCGGGGATGAAGGGCTACTACGATCTGGTGGGGATGCACGCTCCCGGTTACAAGGCGGCCCCGGAGGTATCCCCGGAGGAAGCGGCGGGGAACAAAGAGGCCTACGGAGGGGAGAGGTTCTTCTGCTTCCGGAGGGTGGAGGACCTGCGGGCCATCATGGAGGAGAACGGGGACGGGGATACTCAGGTGGCCATCCTGGAGTTCGGCTGGACCAGCGACCCTCGGCCGAACTCGCCCTATCATTGGCACTCGGTGGACGAGTTCACCAAGGCCGACTACCTGGTGCGGGCCTACCGCTATGCCGGGGAGCACTGGAGTCCCTGGATCGGCCTCATGAGCCTGATCTACATGGGCAACCCCGATTGGATCCCCTCCGATGAGCAGTGGTGGTGGAGCATCAACAACCCGGATGTGGGCTC
>JBBQIE010000221.1:0-4984 GCA_038324625.1 Anaerolineae bacterium
GGACCAGGGCCGTAGCCAGGCAGCGGGTGAAGTCTCCCAGGCCGCCCTGCATGGGCGGGAACTCCCCGGCCACCAGCAGCACTCTCAATCCGTCGCCCCCAGCCCCGTCCGCAGCGCCTCCCGATACATATCCAGCCGCCGACGCCGCAACTCCGGCTTATGTCGGACCATCAGCTTGGCGCCCTCCACGGCCATCTCCCACACGAACGTCGCCGGCAGGTAGCGGCGGAGGAGCCCGGCGGTCACCCGGCCGAGGTGCTTGCGAGCGTAGTACACCTTGCTCCGGTTGAAGCGAACCAGCCGCGCCGCCGGCACCTGGTCGCTGCTCTGAGCGTGGTGATGTATCACTTCCGCCGCCGGCTCATACACCGTCGCCCACCCCAGATCGTGGAGCCGACGGCAGAGGTCGGTCTCCTCGGAGTACATGAAGTAGGTGGGATCTAGAGCGCCAACCTCTTCCAGGGCCTCTCGCCGCACCAGGAAGCAGGCCCCCGAGACCCAGTCCACCTCCTGGACGTGGGCGTCGGAGCGGTCCGCCAGGTAGAAACGGTTCAGCACCCGGCCCATCCCGGGCAGACCCTGGACGGGGGTACTCTCAGTGAAGAGGGTCAGGCGGGAGGGAAAGCGCCGTCGCGAAGACTGGGGGGCGCCGTCGGGAAAGCGCAGCCTCGGCGCCGCCAGCCCGATCGAGGGATCACGCTCCATGAGCAGGCGAAGCCCCTCCAGAGCCCCAGGCTCCAGAGCCGTATCCGGGTTGAGCACCAGACAGAAGCGCCCTCGGGAGCGGCTCAACCCAAGGTTCACGCCGGCGGGGAACCCCAGGTTGGCCCCCGCCTGGATCAACTGCACCTCCGGGAACTCGTAGGGCAGCGCCTCCGGGGTAGGATCGGAGGAGGCATTGTCCACGACCAAGATCTCGTCGCCGGCCTCGAGTTGGGGGATGACGGAGGTCAAGCAGTCTCGGAGCAGGGGCAAGACATTCCAGCTAACTATCACCACCGATACCGGGTCTCTAGGGGTGAGCGCCGGCTGATCATGAGGTGCCTGGCGGCAACTCGTAGGGGCGAATCTTGTATTCGCCCTCGGCGGCCCAGGGCGAACACGAGGTTCGCCCCTACGGAAGCCGGTCATGGGCTTGGAAGGGAACATGCCACAGCACGGGCTGAGGTTCTCAGGAGGCCCGTTCCAGGGCGAAATAGGTCAGGCTCCGCAGAGCATCACCGTATTCGCCGCCGGTCAGGGGCTCGATCGCCTCCCATGCCTGCTCGGCAAAACCCCGAGCCATCTCCAGGGCCTGGTCCACGAACCCCCCCGAGACGATAGCGGCCAGCAGTCGGTCCACGTCCGCCTCGGAGACTTCCTTCGGCATCTTCAGTCGCCGCCACCTCGGCAACTGCCACAGGTAGAGGAGCGCCGGCAGGGTCAGGAGCCCCCGCTTGAGGTCGTTGCCGGTGGGTTTACCCATGCGGGCCGAGTCCCCCACGTAGTCGAGCACGTCGTCGGCGATCTGGAAGGCCAAGCCCAGGCACCGCCCATAGGTGCCAAAACGCTGCACCTCCTCCTCCGGCCGGCCCGCCAATAGCGCCCCGCCCAGGGCCGCCGACTCGAACAGGCAAGCGGTCTTGGCGTAGATGAGGCGCAGGTAGTCCTCCTTCGAGGGCAACTCGGTTCGACGCCAGATCTGCTCCAGCTCCCCGGAGGAGATGGTCACCAGGGTGTTGGCGAAGATGCGCAGGGCCCGCAGGTTCTCGGTGTCCGTCACCACCACCGCCGCCAGGGCGAAGAGGTGGTCCCCGGCGAGAATGGCCGTGTCCGACCCGTGGATGGCGCTCAGGGTAGGCCCCCCCCGGCGAATGGGGGCCCGGTCAATGATGTCGTCGTGTATGAGGGTGGCGGAGTGGAGCATCTCCAGGGCGGCGCCCAAAGACACCACCCCCACCTGCCCGGACCACTCCGGCCCCGCCGCCAATAGGGCCACCGCCGGCCTCACCCGCTTACCACCGGCGAAGAGGGCGGCATAGGCCTCGGTGAGGGCGAGCTGGTCGGTGTCGGTCGCCCGAGCGATGCGCTTCTCGACCAAGTGCAGCTCGGGGGCCACCGGGGCGAGCAACTCAGACAGGTCGTTTATGGCCACTCGTCTCTCCGAGGCCAAAGAACTCCTCCGCGTTCTGGAAGGTAATCTCCGCCATCTCCGGCACGGAGGTGTCGTACACCGCGGCCACCGCCTCGACGACATGGGCCACATAGGCGGGTTCGTTCCGCCGGCCCCGCCTGGGCACCGGGGCCATGTAGGGGCTGTCCGTCTCCGTCAGTAATCGGTCGAGAGGCACCCGGCGGACCAAATCCCTCACCCGGTCAGCGTTGGCGAAAGTGACCGGCCCGGCGAAGGACACGTACATCCCCAGGTCAAGGGCCCGGCTCAAGGTGACCTCATCGCCGGAGTAGCAGTGCAGCACCGCCCACACCCGCCCGGCCCAGGGCCGTAGGCAGGCCAGCACCTCCGGCTCGGCCGCCCGGCTGTGAATGATCACCGGCTTGCCCAGCGCCTCCGCCAGAGCCAGGTGGGCCTCAAAGGCAGCGGACTGCTGGTCTCGCGGCGAAAGGTCCCGGTAGAAGTCGAGCCCGGTCTCCCCTATCGCCACTACTCCCGGGCCCTGGGCTAGACGCCGCAGCTCGGCGAGGGAGGCATCATTCATAGTGTCGGCATCGTGCGGGTGTATCCCCACCGCCGCCCATACTCCCTCCGTCTCGTCGGCCAAGGCGACGGCGCGCCGGCTGCTGCCCAGGTCGAAGCCGGCATCAATGATGATCCGGACTCCCGCCTCTCGGGCTCGGGTCAGCACCTCCCGCCGGTCCCCTTCGAATTTGTGGTCCGAGAGATGAGCGTGGGTGTCGGCCAGCCGCATCCCCTAGCTACAGCCCTCGCGCACCAGCTCCAGGTCGGAGTCCACCATCCCCTGGACCAGTTGCTCGAAACTGACCTCGGGACGCCAGCCCAGCACCCGTCGCGCCTTGCCGGCGTCGCCCACCAACTGGTCCACCTCCGCCGGTCGCAGGAAGCGCTCGTCCACCACCACGTGATCTCGGTAGTCGAGGCCCACGCGGGAGAAAGCCACCCGGCACAACTCCCGCACGGAGTGAGTCTCCCCGGTGGCGATGACGTAGTCGTCGGGCACCTCTTGTTGCAGCATCAGCCACATGGCCCGCACGTAATCCCCGGCGAACCCCCAGTCCCGTTCCGCGTCCAGGTTGCCCAGGGGCAGCTTCTCGTCCAGGCCCAGCTTGATCCGGGCCACCCCGTGGCTCACCTTCCGGGTCACGAACTCGAGGCCGCGCCTGGGGCTTTCGTGATTGAACAATATACCGCTGCAAGCAAACAGGTCGTAGCTCTCCCGGTAGTTCACCGTGATCCAGTGGCCATAGACCTTAGCCACCCCATAGGGGCTGCGGGGGTAGAAGGGGGTGGACTCCGTCTGCGGCACTTCGCGCACCTTGCCGAACATCTCGGAGCTGGAGGCCTGGTAGAACCGCACCTGGTCGGTGTCGGCCCCGTACACCACCCGAATGGCGTCCAGAATGCGGGTCACTCCCAGGGCGGTGAACTCCCCGGTCAACACCGGTTGCCGCCAGGAGGTGGGGACGAAGGACTGGGCCGCCAGGTTGTACACCTCATCGGGGTGATGATCGGCCAGGATGCCGATCAGTGACGCTTGATCCAATAGGTCGCCCTGGACCAGGGTCACCCGCTCTTGAATGTGGCGAATGCGGTCGAAGTTCACCGTGCTGGTACGCCGGACCATACCGATAACCCGGTAGCCCTGCTCCAGCAGGAACTCCGCCAAGTACGACCCGTCCTGCCCGGTTATCCCGGTGACGAGGGCGGTCTTCTCCACTTAGTTCGTCTCCCCGTCTGCGAGCTTGCGACGCCAATACTCCATCAGGTCACTCACCGTCTGCTCCAAGGGTATCTCGGGACGCCATCCGGTAGCGGTCTGCAAGCGATCGTAGGCGCCCACGAAGACCGGTATGTCCGAGGGCCTCATGCGCGCCGGATCGGGCACCACTCGCACCGGAACCCGGCACTGCGCCAGCAGCATGTCCAGCAGTCGCCCCACTGAGAGCGCCCGGCCCGAGGCCACGTTGAACACCTCGCCCCAGGGGGCCGCTTGCAACAGCAGGACATACGCCCGCACCACGTCCCGCACATCGGTGAAGTCCCGCTCAGCATCCAGGTTGCCTACGCTGATGACGGCCGGAGCAAGGCCCAACTCGGCGGCCGCCAGTTGCCGGGCGAAGTCGGCAGCCACGAAACCCAATCCCTGGCCGGGGCCGATGTGGTTGAACGGCCGAACCCGAACGATGTGCAGCCCATAGGCCAGGTGGTATTGCAGCCCCAGGAAGTCCTGGCCCACCTTGCTCACGGCGTAGGGACTCAAGGGCCGGAGGGGAGAACTCTCCCGGAGGGGCATAGCCTCCGCCGGCGCCAGGCCGTACTCCTCGCCCGAGCCCACCACCAGCACGGCGCAGTCCGGCCGATGGTGTCGAACCGCCTCCAGCACCCGAGTCTGCATGGCCAGGTTGGTGTTCAGGGTCTCCCAGGGATGCTGGTGCGAAGGGGCCACCGCCGCCCGCGCCGCCAGGTGGAAGATCGCGTCCGGGCAAGCGCGCTGGACCACTTCGTCGGCCGCCTCGGCCTCGGTCAAGTCGGCGGCTAGATATCTTTCCGGCCCGTCAGAGCCGGAGGGCAAGGGCCTGGAGGAGCATCCCCAGACCTCCCACCCCTTAGAAGCTAAGTATCTGCTGAGGTGACCACCGGCGAAGCCGGTGCTGCCCGTAACCAGTGCCCGCAACTCATCCAACCTTCAGACAACTCGGGCCATCTTACAGGTATTCCCACCGACCCACAACCCATGCTGGGCCGGGATGACGAGAGCTGAACGCGCCGGCGAGGGCCCCGGCGACAAAAGCCCCGGCCCACGCCCGG
>JBBQIE010000222.1:0-4983 GCA_038324625.1 Anaerolineae bacterium
GACTACCCCGAGCAGGCCCTGGGCGAGGAGCTGGAGCAGCTGGGCCTGCAACCGCGGCCCTTCCCCGCCCTGGCCCTGGTCGAGGACGCCATCGCCGCCGTCCGCGGCCTGGCCGACGCCCGCGGGGTGGCCATCAGCGTCACGGCCACGGCGAAACCGCTGGCCTTCGCCGATCAGGCCATCCTCAGCCAGGTGATGGTCAGCCTCCTCAGCGCCGTCATCCAGCTTCGCTCCGGGACCTACCTGGAGATCAAGGTCGAGAGCCGGCATCCATCCGCCGTCATCTCCCTGCAGCTGCCGGGGCCACCGCCGTCGCCCGAGACCCTGGAGGAGCACCTGTCCCTGCCCGCCGGGCTGGCCCTCCGCGCCGGGGCCCGCCTGGAGACGGACAACACCAATAACTCCGTCCGCCTCCGGCTGCACCTCCCCCTGGCCCGCCGGGACCACGTGGTCATCGTGGACGACAACCCTAAGACCCTGAAGCTCTTTCAGCGCTACCTGGAGCCCTACCGCTACCGGGTCACCGCCATCCAGGACAGCCAAACCGCCCTGGACCAGATCCGAGCCCTGGGCCCGGACGCCGTGGTCCTGGACGTCATGATGCGGGACGTGGACGGCTGGCGGATTCTCCAGGCCCTCAAGGCCGACCCGGCCACGGCCGGCATCCCGGTGATCGTCTGTTCCGTCCTCAAGGAGGATGAGCTGGCCCGCGCCGTGGGCGCCGACGCCTACCTCCGCAAGCCCATCAGCCAGTCGGCGCTGGTCCTGGCCCTGGCTCAGGTGCAGAGCGGGTAAGGCACCGGACCCCAGGCCGAGTGAGCGGACAGCAAGGGAAGGAAACCATCTAAGAGAGGCGGCGGTCTGAAGCCCGCCGCTGAGGGCCTTCGGCCAAAGGGGCCGCGCGGCGGATGCAAGGTGGCGGCGGACTGCCGATCCGTCATGGCCCATCGGGTCCTTATCACCGCCTGGCGCCAACCCCTGGCCGAAGGCCCTCAGCGGGCGCCTTTAGTCGCC
The DNA here is from genome assembly GCA_038324625.1 of Anaerolineae bacterium. Taxonomy (GTDB): domain Bacteria; phylum Chloroflexota; class Anaerolineae; order DRVO01; family DRVO01; genus JBBQIE01. The sequence continues at coordinate 1,015 of JBBQIE010000222.1, forward strand.
CGCCCTCTCTCGGCCAGAATGTGTCCGCCCTATTTCGACAACCTTCATCAGACCCGAGCGGACAAGACCATCCCCAGCCCCAACTGCTGCATCGTGCGAGAACTACACCCGCTCACGCACCTCGTCCCAGGGGAGCCAGCCGGCCCTCTCCCTGTCTCCGCCCGCTTCCCGCAACTCTTTCAGCGCCTTCCGGGCCACCCCGGTGTCTTCCACCGTCTCCAGCCACTCGATCAGCGCTTCCCAGTCATTGAGGTCCACCACGGCCCAGCGCCTGTCCTTTGCCGTGATGTATTGCACCGCTTCCAGAGCCTGTAATCCCTTCATGCTATCTCTCCGCTCCAAGTTAGTGTGGACCTCGCTGCGCGCAGCAACCAAGAGCCTCCCCTCTGAGGTGGAGAAGCCCCCTCTCCCCTCCGTGCCTCCGTGTCTCTGTGGCCAATCAACCGTCCGACCCAGCTTCCAGTCCGCCCGGCGTGAGGTGGCGGGCGGGCAGGGACTGGATCACCGTCTCCAGCCAGCGGGCCATCTCGGCGGCACTGAAATGCTCCCCTCTCCGCACCGACATGAATCCCCGACCCAAGGAGGCCACGTCGCGAGCGAAGCTGTAGGCGGTGATGGCCACCGCCGGCACCTCCCGGCACCGGGGGTGATCCCGAAGGGCCCGCAACACCCCCAGGCCGTTGATCCCCGGCAGGATCAGGTCCAGCAACACCAGATCCGGCTCCTCATCCAGCAGCCCGATGGCCTCCTCGCCGTCGTAGGCCGCCAGGACCTGCACCGGATGCTCCGCCCTCCGCAGGTAGCGCTCCACCAGGCGCACCACCCCCGGATCGTCGTCCACCGCCAGCACCTTCCTCGCCCCGGGCGCCGCCTCCTCCAGAGTCCGCAGCAGACCCTCGGCGGAGAAGGGCTTCATCAGGCAGTGGGAGAACCCCTCGGCCAGGGCCAGATGCTCCTCCAATGGCAGGGAGAAAGTGACGATGGGGAGGGAGAGATCACCGATGGCGGTGGCCAGGTCGTCCGCCTGATCGTCGAGGCAGACTCCAGTGGGCAGGACCACCGCGTCCGCCTGGCGAATACGGGCGGTCCGGGCTGCCTCTTCCAGGGTTCGGACCTCGAGGACCTGGGCCCCGGGCAGATGCCGGGATAGCAACTTGGGGAACTCCGGGGGGTCCGCCAGGGTCACCAGCTTCTGGGGCACAGCCGGCTTTCCCGCCGGGTAGCGCCATCCGGCCGGCAATCGCGAGGCCTGCCTGGGCACCACCGTCTTGCTCGGCAGGGGGAGGGTGAAGTGGAAGGCGCTACCCTCCCCCTGCCGGCTCTCAGCCCAGATGCGCCCGTCGTGCAGGCCCACGAACTGGCGACAGATGGACAGGCCCAGGCCGGTGCCCCCGTATCGTCTCCGCAACGAGCTATCCACCTGGTGGAACTCACCGAAGATATCCTGCAACTGCTCCGTCGGGATCCCCACCCCCGTGTCCTCGACGATCACCTCCAGATCGTCCGGGTGGGCCCGGGCCCGCACCGTGATCCCGCCCGTGTCGGTGAAGCGGGAGGCGTTGTTGAGCAGGTTGAGGAGCACTTGCCGGATGCGGGTGGGGTCGGCGTGCAAGGAGGGCAACTGCGTCGGGAGGTCCACCTGGAGATAGAGGCCGCGTCCTCGGAGCAGGTTCCGGGCCGTGTCCACCGTGTCCCGGATCAGCGGCGCCAGGGAGATCCTCTCCTTGCTGATGGGGAGACGGGCCGCCTCGATCTGGGAGAGGTCCAGGACGTCGTCTATGAGACGCAACAGATGCTGGGCACTCTCGTAGATCTCCTGGATGTCCCCCCGCAGGTCGGGGGTCCACCGCACCCCTTCGTAGGTCTCGGGGGCGGTGTACATCATCTGGGAGAAGCCGACGATGAGGTGCAGGGGGGTGCGCAGTTCGTGGCTTATGTTGGCGGCGAATTGGCCCTTGAGTTGGCGGGCCTTCTCCGCCTCCTCACGGGCCTCGGCCAGGTCGTAGGTGGTCCGCTTCAGCAGGCCGTTGGCGTCGGAGAGGGCCTTCATGGTACGGTTCAGTTTGCCCCGCTCCGCTTGCAACTCCCGCATGGTCTGCCAACCGCTCTCGTAACCCTTCAGGGCCCAGGCCAGGGCGGTGTAAAGGTTGCGGGATGTAATCCAGGCGGCCCCGGCAGCGAACCAGTAGCTCCTCAAAGCCCCGGAGACCAGGTCCGCCGGCCATTGCCCGGGCAGGGCCGCCGTGGCCATGAGGAGGACTACGCTGCTCGCCCCGGCCACGGCGAAGGGCACCATCGGCCCGGCGGCCAGGGTGGAGGCGACGATCACCATGAGGTAGAAGAACGGGGCGCTGAGGGACTGCTGGACGAAAAGCCCCATGCCTCCTACCGCCAGGCCGCCGACGACGAACAGGGCCCCGCGCAGCCGGAGGGGACGACGGACGATGAGCACCAACATGCCCAAGAGCCCCAACCCGCCGGGCAGCGACAGGGGAACCCAGGAGAAGTCCGGGTGCTGCATCAGTCCGGCCAGGATCAGCCAGAGGTAGCCGGTCACAGTCAGCATCAGCCCGGCGCTGTTGAGGGCTGCCTGCCGCATCTCTGCCAGCTCTCCGTCCCAATCCACCCGGATACGGGGGATCTCCCGCTCCAGAGCGAACTCCTCGTAGATCATCCATCCCTCCAGCCGCGACCGCGGGGCCGGCAACCGGAGCCGCCCGGCGATGGAACCATTATAGTCTATCGTCGCGAGCCCGCGGTGGTGCCGTCCGCCCCGGGGTGGGCCCCGGAGAGGCTAGATATCCAGCAGCCGGGCGGCGTTGCCTCCCAGGATGGCCTTCCTGTCAGCAGCGGTGATGTCCAGCGAGCCAATGGCATCCACCGCCGCCCGGGCGAAGGTCACCGTATCCGGGGCATACCCGTGGTGGCCGGGCCATCGGAGACGAAGTGCGGCCCGTCGGTGCCGAAGAGGATGCGCTCCGCCCCAATCCGCCGCACTGCCTCCTCGATTTTGGGCAGCAGGACCACCCCACTGGCATCGAGCCGGGCATTGGGATGCTTCTCCGCCAGGGAGATGAATTGATCCACCAACGCCTCATCCTCCGACAGATAGCGGCCGAAGTGGGCGATGATGAAGGTGGTCCCAGGATGGGCGGTCACAGCCTCGCGGCACACGGCTATCCGCCCCCCAAAGTCAATCAGGCAGGGGACGCTATACTCGGCGGCTAACTCGAATACCGGTGCGGTGACATACTCGGCCATAGTGCATTCGCCGATGTGTAGCTTGATTCCCTTGAAGCCGAGATCCCCCAGTGCCGTTCCCAGCTCCTCAATCACGGGCCTCTCATAGCTCGGCAAGGCGTAGGCATATGGTATAAGGCGGTCGGGGAACTGCCGGACGGCCTCGACGGCCATCTCCGTGGCCCGGGCCGTGGTGGTGGACATAGCGAACACCACCGACCTATCAATCCCGGCCCCGTCCATAGCCTCCACGATTTGCCGGGGGGTGTACTCCGTGCCCTGGGCGTCACCGTGCTTCAGGTGCGCATGGGAATCTATGATCATCTCATTCTCCTGTCCGGACCGATAGGGTCAATGGCGCCAACGCGGGGCAACAAGAAGGGCTCCGAGAGCGATGCCTCGAAGCCCTTTCCTCTATCCTCGGAACCACACCCAGTGACGCCGAGGTTACACCAATTGGCGAGCCACATCCACGGCGGAGGCGGCATCGGGGGCATAGCCATCGGCCCCGATCTCATCGGCGTAGCGCTGGGTCACCGGCGCCCCGCCGATGAATACCTTGACGCTATCCCGCACGCCCGCTTCCTTCAGGGCGTCAATGGTGGTCTTCATCGCCGGCATGGTGGTGGTCAGAAGGGCCGAGAGGCCGATGAGCTGGGGCTTCTTGTCCCGCACCGCCTCCAGGAACTTCTCCGGGGAGACGTCCACCCCCATGTCCACCACGTTGAA
>JBBQIE010000223.1:0-4982 GCA_038324625.1 Anaerolineae bacterium
CGGGATGGAAAAGGTGCAGCTGGTCCGGATCCGCGCTGAGTGGCAAGATATCCCCTCGCTGGACCTCCACGTCCTCGGGCAGGCGGGCCACGAAAGGCAGGCTACCAACCTTTCCATGGGCCAGTAGCTGGCGGTCGGAGACCAGCGGCTCCACCACTTCCACCGCCAGGAGGAAGTCAGGGTTCGAGAGGTCCACCCGGAGGTGCTCCGGCCTGAGGCCCAGGAGCACGGTTCTGAGATCGGCGATGTCCCAGTCGGGCGGGATCGGCAGCCTGGTCCCCTCAATTAGGACGGCATCTCGGTCGGGAGCCACTACCACCTCGTGCAAGTTCATGGCCGGGGAGCCGATGAAGCCGGCCACGAAGGCGTTCACCGGGGTATCGAACAACTGGCGATAGGTACCGGTCTGTTCCACGCGGCCGTGATTCATGACGGTGATGCGATCGGCGAGGGCGATGGCCTCCGTCTGATCGTGGGTGACGTAGAGAGTGGTGATGGCGAATCGCCGCAGGAGGCGCTTGATCTCCACTCGGGTGCGAATGCGCAGCTTGGCGTCCAGGTTGGAGAGGGGCTCGTCCAGCAGGAAGAGCACCGGGTCGCGAGAGATGCAACGGGCAATGGCCACCCGTTGCTGTTGGCCGCCGGAGAGTTCCTTGGGCTTGCGGTCCAGGAGTTGATCGAAGCCGACCCCCATGATGTCGGCGGTGATGCGGACCCGCTCCGGGATCTCCTCCGTGCGCCGGCGCACCAGGAAGAAGAAACCCAGGTTCATGCGGGATTCCATGTGGGGATAGAGGGCGTAGTTCTGGAAGACCATGCCGATGCCCCGGTCCTTGGGGGGGACGTCGGTCATGTCGCGGCCATCGTATAGGACCCGGCCGGAGTCCGCCTGCTCCAGTCCGGCGACCACTCGGAGCAGGGTGGATTTGCCGCAGCCGGAGGGACCGACCAGGCTCATGGTCTCACCGTCGGCGATGGTGAGGGTGACGTCGTCCAGGGCCCGAGCCCAAGTATCACCCGGGGAACTGGAGCCTTCTTCATCGTCCTGCACTACTGGGCCGCCCCCGGCGCGAAACCGGCGGACCAGGAAATCGGAGTCCACCCGGAAGCGCTTGGAGACGTGGTCGAGGCTTATCTCCGCCATAACGGACTCAACATAAGTGTTCAGGCCAAGAAAGCATCGCGAATCAACCTCGCAGTGGTTCCAGTGGTGTGGATGTCAATAGCTACCACGTCGAAGCGACAGGGACCGTTCCAGGGATGGGCGCTCAAATAGGCTTCGGCGGCAGCGACGATGCGCCGGCGCTTGCGCTGGTCCACGGTCTCCTCGGGGAGGTAGCCGGCCTGGTCGGACCGGGCGCGGACCTCCACGAAGGCCAGGGTGTCTCCCTCGATGGCGACGAGATCCACCTCACCGGCTCGGGTGCGCCAGTTAGCGGTCACCAGGGAGAAGCCCAAGCGAAGCAGAAAGCCGGCTGCCAACTCCTCGTAGAGCGCCCCTTTCGCCGTGCTCGAAGGCATCCCTTCCTCGAACAGTATAGTAGCGCGGCGGTTACGACGACAAGGTATGCTTTGAGATCAGTCCCGGACCCGCTTGACTAAGAACAGCAGACCGCCTGCCAACCGGACCACGGCCGCCCCGGCCAGGGCTATCTGAATGCCGACCAGGCCGGTGAGGTACGACCCCAGGATGGGTCCTAGGAAGGCTACGGAGTTTGAGACCACTGAATCCATGGCCACGTAGGAGGAGCGGCCCTCCCGAGGGGCGACGGCGAGGAGAACGTTGAAGAGAGCTAGGTTAATGCCGGCCGAGAACCAGCCTCCGACCACGGAGGCCAGCAGAAGCGGAGCCAAAGACCGCGAGAGGGCAGTGATCAAGGGGTAGAGGCTGAGCCCCAGGGCCGATATCACCAGCACCGGGCCGTGACCGCGGCGCTTGGCCATATTGCCCCAGTAGAAGTAGCCGACCACGGCGCAGACGCTGTTGATCATGGTGACGGTGGCGATGGCGCTGTCGCTCAGACCCAAGTGCTTGACCCAGTAGATGCTGAAAAGGGCTGCTGGGAGATTGATCCCCAGGCGGAAGAGGGCCGAGGAGCCGAGATAGGCGAGGAATCCCCCCTGGGAACGAACAGAAGCGATGGCGGACCGGAAACGGGCGCGCACCGGCTCGATGGAGACGGCGGGGGGGCGCACCCGCTGGTCGGGAAGGCGAATCCTGGAGTAGGACCAGACGCTCAGCATGGCGGCGACGAAGCTGATGAAGAACACGACTTGATAGCCAAGGGGGAAAGGGAGCGAGTCGAGAATGCGCCCGGTTATGGGCAGGGTGATGGCGGTAACCACGGCGTGGATGGCATAGCGCAGGCTGATTATAGAGGCCCGCCGCCGGGGGGGCACCGCCTCGCCCATGGCGGCGGTGAAGGAGACCATGGCGAAGGCGCTGCCCACGGCCGCCAAACTCCAGATCACGACGATGGCGGCGGGAGCGGCCCCCGGCAGCAGCCAAGGGACCAGGGCGATGAAAAGGTAGGCCATGCGAAAGGAGGCCCGAGACCATACCACCACCGGAACCAGCCGCGCCTGTCGACCGACGAACCGCCCCGCCGGGATGGACATGATGGCGGTGATGAGCGCCGGCAGGCTGGTGAGTAGACCCACCATCAGGGTAGAGGCGCCTAGGCGAACGGCGAACACCGAGAGGTAGGCCGCCGCTCCCCCGGCGACGATGCCCTGCATGGCGATGTCGCCGTGCAGCCAGAAGATATTGCGGTCTTCCTGGTCGCGGGGCCGCACCGCGTTAATGACCCGGCCCAAGCGGTGGATGAGGTCCAGCAGCCGACCGCGGGCTTGGGCATGTACGGTTGCTATTCGTTGGGTGGCTCTGGTAGTGGCGAGCCCGAGTCGGGACTCGGCGTTGGTTTCGGACATGATGGGGCCAGCATAACACCGTGGCCCGCCGGGGCAAGTGAGCTTCCGGCGGGCCGTCCCGACGGGGACTTGCTCGGACTCCGCGAGGAGGCTATATCTTGCCGGTCCGCGTCCCTCCTGACGCGCCAAGTTGCTCCGTGAGGTGACGCCGCATGTCCGAAGCCCTCTCCTCTACAATAGCCGCCGTCTTCTTCGATCTGGATGATACCCTGATCGCCTATCCCAACGGGTTCGGCTCGGTGCTGCGCGAGGTCTTTGCCGAAGCGGAGAGACAAGGGACACCGGCTGATGCCTATCCTTGCTTTCAGAGGGCCTTCTGGAACTCGACCTGCGGGCTCTGGGCGGCCATGCACACTGGAACCATAAGCGGTGATGAGGTGCGGAGGCTGAGGCTGCTTCGGGCGGCGGAGGCGGTTGGCTTGGACGAGGCCGCCGCCCCTGACCTCCTCCGGGAATGGGATCGCCTGGCAGCGGAGGCTCCGGTCCTCAGGGAGGGAGCACTGGAGCTGCTGGATGGCTTACGAGGCAGGGTGTTCCTGGGCCTCATCACCGATGGCTATCGCACCCTACAGCGGGCCAAGCTGCGCCGACTGTCTCTCGAGGACCACTTCGACGGTATCTTCATCTCCGAGGAGGTGGGTGTCTGCAAGCCCTTTGCCGGAGTTTTCCAGACCGCCCTGGCCGCTGCTGATGTCGAGGCCGCCGCCGCGGTCATGGTTGGGGACAACGCCAACGCCGATATTCGCGGGGCCCTGGGGGTGGGTATGAGGGCCATCCATCTGGTGACCGGCCCTGGGCTTGGTTCCCCTGTCGGCGCCTTGGTCGCTGACGACCTGGCCGAGGTAGGGCGAATCATGGAGAATCTACTGCCGAAACGGGGATGATGTTTCGCTCTCGGCCAGCCCGGCCAGGATTGTCGCCAGGACTTGTCCAGAGGTGAGGACGTCGGTGTGCAGGTAGAGGTCGCACTTCAGCCGGGCCCCGACGAGACGGCGGCGCTGGTTGGCCAGGGTGGCGGCATGGGTGTCACGCCCTAACCTCCGGCTCACTTCCTCGTCGGAGACATCCAGGAACACTAGGCGATCCGGCTCCCAGAATCGCCGCCAAAGCTCGGGGACGTGCGAGTGCTCCTGGCTGATCTGGCGAGCGTGGTATCCCCGGGCCGTGAGGCCCCGCGCCAAGGTGGATTTCCCCGACCCGCAGACGCCCACGATGGCGATCTTCAGGCCGGTGGCCCTCTCCCCTCCGTCCTTAGCGGATGGGGAAGACGACGTGCATCCGGCGGACATCCAGGGTTTCCTCCACCGAGCGGACGGCGAGCGTGGCCACGGTCATGTCGTCATGTGGCCGTCCGGAGTCCAGCTCCATCGCCCGCTCGAGCACCGCGTCTGCCAGGGCCCTAGGATCGAGGTCGCGACCCGACACCGATTCGATCATCCAAGGAGGTGCCGTCGCCGGTCGGGATGAGCGACATCCGGCCTCCCATACCCCGTCGGTGAAGGCGAGGACAATAGAGTCCGGGGCAATGGGCAGCTCGGTGATCTGGGGCCGGACGAGCCGGCTGGTTCCCAGGGCACAGGAAGGTTCCTCCAGGGAACGCAGCCGCGAGCCGTCGAACAGGAGGACCGGACAGTGAGTGTTGCGGGTGACCACCAGGCTGTCGGTCTCCAGGTCCGCGGAAATGATGACCATGTCGGCGCTGACTTGGCCCCGCCGAGAGACCAGCAGGTAGTCGCTGGCGGCTCGGGCGGCGGCGCCGTCCCGGACCCCCTCCAGCACCAGGGAGGCGGCTTTGCGGACCACCAGGTTGGAGATGGCCTTGGCGGAGCGGCCGGACCGCTGGCCGTCCACCACGAGAAGCGACAACCCTCCGCGCGGTCGCTCCACGATCTCCACCGAGTCGCCACTCTCGGGCACGGCATACTTACCGATCTTCGCCACCGCCGCTTCCACGATCAGCAAGTCAGCCATCCTCGTCAGGTTGAGATCCGGTCGGTTCCGGGGCGTTGACCAGGCGAAGAGCGGCGGCAACGACCTGATCGGGCTCGATG
>JBBQIE010000224.1:0-4979 GCA_038324625.1 Anaerolineae bacterium
CCCATCGTGGAGATTGACTCCGACGGCTACATAGCGGAACTCATTCCCATCTGGATCGAGGCCGGCGTCAACTGCGGCTCCCCCATCGAGGTGGCGGCCGGGAACGACATCGTCGAGTATCGCCGGCGCTTCGGCCGGAAGATGGCCTACCAGGGAGGGATAGACAAGCGAGCCATGGCCGCCGGCGGGGGGACCATGCGCCACGAGGTGCTCCGAGTGGTACCGCCACTGCTGGAGGAGGGCGGCTTCATCCCCAGCTGCGATCATGGGGTGCCGCCGGACATCTCTTGGCCCAGCTTCGTCGAGTACACTCGCCTGTTGGCCGAATTGACCGGCTGGCTCTAACCTAAGCCGATTCCAACCGTTACCGCCGGAGGTCCGAACCCATATGAACAAGTTGACCAAGTCCCTGTTAGTCACCGGAGCCGCCCTGGGAGGGATGGCCCTCGTCAACCACCGCATCGCCGAGGGCTATCGGCCCGGCTACAGCGAGCTGGATGGCGAGCCGGACATCTACGCCTGGCGGGACGGCATCATCTACTACCACACCAAGGGCCAAGGCGAGCCCGTCGTCCTCCTGCACGACTTCGGCATCACCGGCGGCGCCTACCAGATGAAACCGGTCTACGACGCCCTGGCCGAAGAATACCGGGTCTACGCCCCGGAGTGGCTGGGCTACGGGCAGAGCAACCGCCCCGCCATTGACCACACCGCCGGGGCCCACGAGCAGTCCCTGGGCGACTTCATCGGCGATGTGATCGGCCGGCCCGCCGTCGTGGTCGCCTCCGGCCCCGGAGCGGCCTACGCCATCCGCCTGGCTCATCGCCAACCGGACAAGGTCTCCCGCCTCATCCTGGTGAACCCCACCGGGGTGGACCGATTGGTGGAGTCCCCCGCCAAGTGGCAGCTGGGGCTACGGCTGCTCTTCAAGCTCCCCATCGTGGGAGACTTCATCTTCAACCTCCTGGCCTCCAAGCCCCTGCTGAAGTGGGACCTAGCCAATCGCACCTTCTTCGATTCCGCCCTGGTCACCCCCGCCATGCTGGACTACATGTGGATCAACGCCCATCAGCCGGGGGCCAAGTGGGGACCGATCTCCTACTGGACCGGCCTCCTGAACCTGGGTATCGCCCACAATCTGGCGGCGGTGTCCCAACCCACCATGATCATCTTCGGCCAGCAGGCGCGCAAGACCCCCGTAGAGGGCATCCAGGGCTTCAAGCGGCATCGGCCCGACGCCCGCTACCGCGCCTTCGACCGCACCGGCCAGTGGCCTCAGTTCGAGAATCCCAGGGCCTTCAACGCTTTGGTGCGGAACTGGCTCCAGGGCAAGGACACCGGCGCCGCTGCCATCTTCCCCGGCGAGGTCGAGCCGGAGTAGCCCGGGACGAACCGGCCCCGAGCGTCTCGCGGTCATGGTTGCGGTCGAGCTTGACATTGGCGAAACTAGAACGCTTCCGCGGCTCCGTCACCCGGTGGGCGGGAACGGAGCCGAATCCTGCCGATAGAAGGTATGCATGGAGAGTGACAGGCCCCTGCAGGTCGAGATCGTGGCCATCGGCACCGAGATTGTGATGGGACGCATCCAGGACACCAACTCCTCCTGGATCGCCCGCCGGGTGGCCGGCCTCGGCGCTTACATCAACCGGATGACGGCCGTGCCCGATGAGGAACCGGACGTACTGGACGTCCTTACCACCTGCCTGGAACGTGGTCCGGACGCCCTCATCGTCACCGGCGGCATGGGCCCTACCGAGGATGATCTCACCGTGGCCTCCGTCGCCAAGGTGCTGGGCGTCCCCCTGGTGTTGCACGAGGAGAGCGTCGAGCGGTTCATTCAGCGACGCAACTTGCCGGATCGCTCCCAGTTGAGCCCCGGGGCCCTGAAGATGGCCACCGTCCCCGAGGGAGCCGAGGTGGGGGAGAACCCCGTGGGCTGGGCCCCCTGCATCCACACCCGCCGGGGCACCACCGACATCTTCATCCTGCCCGGCCCGCCCAAGGAGATGGTCGGTACCTTCGACGCCCACGTAATGCCTTTCTTGGTGCAGCGAGCCTCGCGGCGCACCTGCTGCCTGCGGGTGGCGGTGGAGATGCACGAATCGGAAGTGGCCCCTCTGATCCACGACGTCTCCGTCGCCCAACGGGGCACCTATCTCAAGGCCTACGTTGCCCTCTGGACTCAGGGTGAGGGCTTCTTGCCCGTGGACGTCGTCGCCACCGCCGAGAGCCTGGAGGGCGCCGAGGCGGCGGCCCAGCAGGCCCTGCACACCTTCACCGGCATGGTGGAGGCGCACGGCAAGCACTGGCGCCTCATGGACGAGGACGAGAGCGACAATTCCCGCGATTAGTGGCACAATGCGTCCTGCCGGGGGGCTGTCGGCCCAGGGGAAGCCACCGCCGACGAACGCCCCGAGATGCCGGAATAGGGGATAGGTGGAGATGGGTGAGATAAGGATCGTCACCGATTCCAGTTGTGACCTCCCGGAAGAGGTGCTCCAGAGGCACAATATCACCGTGGTGCCCTTGATAGTCCGCTTCGGGGAAGAGACCTTCCTCGACACCGACCTGCCCCGGCCGGAGTTCTGGCGCCGGTCGGAGAGCGACTTCCCCAGCACCTCCGGCGCCTCCCTGGGGTACTTCGTCACCGCCTTCCAGAGCCTAGTGCAGCAAGGCTATCAAGTCCTGTGCCTCACCCTGACCGGCAGGCATAGCAGCGTCTATAGCTCCGCCTGGGCGGCGGCCAAGGAGCACGGCGACCGGGTGATCGTCTACGATTCCCAGAGCATATCCTGGGGCCTGGGCTGGCAGGTCATCGCCGCCGCTGAGGCAGCCGCCCGCGGGCTACCCGTGGACCAGATCCTGGCCATCGTCGAGGACGTCCGCTCCCGAGTGAAGATCGAGCTGGTCCTCGACACCCTCTCCTTCCTCCGGCGCGGCGGCCGGGCCGACCACTTCATCGCCGCCGTGGACAAGGCGGCTCACGCCCTCAGCATTAAGCCCATCCTCACCTTCACCAACGGGGAACTGAAGCTGAGCGCCCTCAGCCGCACTTGGGAGCGAGGGGTGAAACGGGTCTTCGCCGAGTTCGTGAGCCGGGCCCCTTTCGAGGCCTTCGCCGTGGGCCACACCTTCCGCGAGGGGCGAGCCGAAGAGTTCGCCGACGAGATCGCCCGCGAGATCGGCTTCCCCCGCGAGGCTATCCCCATCTTCGAGACCGGCTCCGCCATTGCCAGCCATAGCGGCCCCGGGCTCCTGGCCGCTGCCGGACTGATCAAATCGTAGACTTGACCATGGCCCGGCTCTCCCTCCGCAACCCTCACGCCTGTCGTGGGTTTCTGATTTTGCCGATTTCCGCACTGGGCTAGGGAGAATGGGAGAAGAGGGGCTTCGAGTTATCGTCAACCCCACGGCGGCGGCGGGCGCCGTCGGCCGGGACTGGCCGGAGCTACGGTCGTTCCTGATCAGCCGGGGGCTGCGCTTCCAGGACGTGCTCACCGAGGCCCCCGGGCACGCCACCGTCCTCGCCAGGGAAGCCGTCCAGGAGGGTTACCCCACCGTGCTGGCGGTCGGGGGCGACGGCACGGTGAACGAAGTGGTCAACGGCCTCTTCAACGGCCACGGCACCGGCGGCCGGCAAGCCTCTTCCACCGAGCTGGCCATCATGTCCCGAGGCACCGGATGCGACCTGGTCCGCACCCTTGGATCCCGCGATCCCAAGGCGGTGCTGGCTTCGCTCACCGAGCGCGACACCACCCGGCCCATGGACCTGGGTGAGATTATCATGCACCACGGCGACCGAGACGAGCGGCGGCTCTTCGCCAATGTGGCCGGCCTGGGCTTTGACGGCGAGGTGGTGGAGAGTCTCATCCGCAACCAAAACGCCGGCAAGAAGATGGGCGGCACCGTGCCCTATCTTCTCCAAGTGGTGCGGTCCATCATGCAGTATGACTGCAAGAGCGTGCGTGCCTCCCTGGACGGGGAGGAACTGAATGGCGTCTATACCTCCTTCTTCACCTGCAACGGCCGCGATCTCGCCGGGGGCATGAAGATCGCCCCCCAGGCCGACCTCAGCGATGGCCTGTTCGACATCGTGGTCATGGACAAGATGTCCCGGCTGGGGCTGCTCCTGCGTTTGCCTACCCTCTATGTCGGCTGGCATACTGTGTTTCCTGAGGTAAACATACGGCGGGGCCGCGAGTTGAAGGTGGACACCTCCGACCGTGTGGTGATCCAGGCGGACGGCGAGTTGATCGGGACCGCCCCCGCCACCATCAGGATTCTCCCTGGCGCCCTGCGGGTGCGTGTCTAGGGAACGAAGCCGTTAGGCAAGCAACACCAACCGAGGATCATGGACAGCAGCGAGCCCGACCAACGGGACCGTCACCCGGCCGAGCCAGTCCCAAGCCGCATCTTCCCCATGCTGGTGTCGCCCCTGTGGCGGCCCTCACTGGCACTGCTTGGTGTCCGCACCGACAATGCCTACGCCTCCCTGACCGACGATGGTGTAGCGGTGAGGGTGGGCCGCCTCTTCCACGCTCATATCCCCCTGGCCTCCATATCCCTGGCCCGCGCCGGCTCCGGTCGCCGGGTCTGTCATTTCGGGGTGTGTGTTCGTGAGGCCCACCGGCTGGCCCTGGTGGCGAGCCGGCAGGGAGTGGTGGAGTTGGCGCTCTCGGAGCCCCACACTGCCAGCCTGGTCGGACGCCCGACCTCCTTCCTCAGCCTGGCCATGAGCCTGGAGGGGGCCTCAAGCTTCCTGGAGGAGTTGTACCGGCAGCAGCAGGAGATGGCCCGCTTGGGAGCGTCGGCCCTCGGGGGCTGAGCCGCCCCGGTTCAGCAGCGGCCTATTCCGGGCCTGCCTTTCCCTGGTCCACGGGGGTCGGGGTCTCCGGTGGGCGCCCGTGCCGCAGCCGCTCCAGAAGCTCCAGCCCCACGCACTCCTCCGCCTTGGCACACCAGTCTATGCAGGACACCCC
>JBBQIE010000225.1:0-4965 GCA_038324625.1 Anaerolineae bacterium
CGGCCCGCAGGAGCGATCTTCTAGACACGCGTGTCCCACTCATCTGCCTCAACCTCCCCCCGAATGCGCCGAAGCGGCGCGCTAGCAAAGATGGAGATCCGTCCGATGCCTCCATCATAGCTTGCTCGGTCAAGGCTCTGCAGGCACACTTGTGACCAGTTTGCGACCAAGCCGCGACCATCGCTCCGCCCTCTTCCCCGTCGGCTTCCGCGGAGACAGGCGATGAATCACATCACCGTGGAGAGCGTGCGCGAGGCCCTCCTCTGCCTCTACGCCCCCGAGGAGCTGGCCCAGGGCGCCCTTGCCCAAGTCCTCCCCGATGCCATTGAGGCTGCCGATGATCTCCAGCGGGCTCAGGCGGTTCGCGGCGCCCTCCTGGACGCGGTGGAGATGCTGCGCCTGCCCACTCACACCGGCCACAGCGCCTCCGCCTCCCGGGCCTACGATTGCGTGCGGCTCCGCTACCTCTCCGGCTTCGACGTGGACAGTGTGGCCCAGCAACTAGCGGTGGGTCGGCGTCAGGTCTATCGCGATCTGCAGACGGCGGAGGAGTGCCTGGCTCGCCTGCTTCAGGGCCACTCCTTCTTCGCCGAATCCCCGCCGCCGCCGGCTCAGGCCGTGGGCGTGGACTTCCTCTCGGAGGAGATACACTCCCTGACTCGGAAGGCGGAGGCGGTGGACCTGACCTCGGCCCTCCAGGCGGCCATCGCCCTGGTCACCCCTCTGGCTCGGGGCAAAGGCGTCCGCATCTCACTGGAGGGGCCGGGTGAGCCGGTGTCAGTCCTGGTTCCCACCGCCATTCTCCGCCAGGCCATCACCCTGGTGCTGAGCGCCATCATTCAGTCCGAACCCAACGAGGGTGTTGTGGTTAGGCTCCGGGTGGAGCCGAGGCGGGCTTTGGTCACCCTGCCGCTGCCGGATGAAAGCCGGCTGACCCGGCTGGAGTTGGTGCGGGTAGCGGCGGACCTGGCGGCGGCGCAGAACTGGGACTGGGAGATGAGGGGAGGCGAGGGGGCTCGGCAGCTCACGGTCGGCCTGCCCCTGGCCAAGCGCCGGCGGGTGCTGATCGTGGAGGACAACCCGGGCACCCAGGCCCTCTTCGGTCGCTATCTGGCCGAGAGCGAGTGGGAGCCGGTGGCCGTGCCCAGCCCTCGGCTCACGGTGGAGCTGGCCGCCCGCGAGCAGGTGGAAGCGGTCATCCTGGACATCATGATGAGCGAGAGCGACGGCTGGACTCTCCTCCAGCACCTCAAGCTCAGCCCCCGGACTGAGGCCATCCCGGTCATCATGTGCTCGGTCCTGAACGACCCGGACCTGGGCCGGGCCCTGGGCGCCTCCGCCTACCTGGTCAAGCCGGTGTCGCGCGTGGATCTTGTGCGAACTCTGAGGCAGGTGGCTCCGGCATCCAGGTCGGAGGCAGGTGAGCCATACAGCTCTGAATGAGGGCCAAGACCTGTTCCTCGGTGAAGCCGGCGTAGGAGGTGGCCGTGAAGCTGCGGGCCACCGCCCCCGCTCCCTCTCGATCCGGCCGAGAGGCGGTGATGGCGATGATCCGGGGGCCGGGGCCTCCGTCTCGAAGGGCCCGAGCCACCGCCCTCCCCTCCATCCCCGGAAGGGCCATGTCCAGAAGCACCACCTCCGGCTGGAACTGGCGGGCCCGGTCCAGGGCCGTCTCCCCGTCGTGGGCCACCGCCACCTCGAAGGATCCTTCGCGCGCGCTCAGGAAACGCTCCAGAAGGTGGACGAAGGCGGGGTCGTCGTCCACGATGAGTACCTTGCGCGCCGATCGGTCCTGATCGAGGCGACTGAGCAATTGCTGGGAGGTGATGGGCTTGACTAGCCACTCGTCGCACCAGTCCGGGACCACCGACTCATCACCGGCGGGCAGGCTGCATTGCAGGAGGACGACCGGCTCGTTCAGCATGGGGGCGGGGGTGCTGGTGCCGGCGGTGTCCGGCTCCGGCGGGGCATTGACGATGAGAGCCAGGGGGTGTAGCTCCCGCGCTTGGCGGACGGCGTCCCCCAGGCCGGCGGCCTGCACTACCTCAATCCCCTCCAGATGGCGGTGGAGGTAGGCGACGGTGCTCTCCGAGCCTACCACCACCACGGCCCCGGCGCCGCTTCCCGAATCCGCCGTCGGGGCGGCTAGGGGCGCCAACTGAGACACTTGCTTCTCGGCCAAGGGAATGGTGAAGCAGAAGCGGCTGCCTTCACCGATCCGGCTCTCGGCCCAGATGCGGCCCCCGTGAGCGTTGACGAACCTCCGGGCGATGGCCAGGCCCAATCCCTTTCCCCCGCCGAGTTGCTCTCCCCCGGTGGGGCCGGAGGCTTGGCGGAACTCGGAGAAGATATCCTCCAGCTCTTCGGTCGCGATGCCGGACCCGGTGTCGGAGACGCAGACCAGCACCTCATCGGCCACCAGGGCTGCCGACAGCTTCACCTCGCCCGCCGCGGTGAAGCGGCAGGCGTTGGCCAGAAGGTTGAGCAGTACCTGCATGATGCGGGTGCGGTCCAGGCTGAGCTCCGGTAGGTACTCCGGCACCTCCAGCCGGAGATCCACCTGCCCCTTGCGCAGCAATAATAGACGGGAGGCGACGTCGGTGGCCTCCCGCATCAGAGTGGCCAGGTCGGTGGGCTCGCGGCGTATGGGCATCCGCAGGGACTGGGCCCGGGCCAGGTCGAGGATGTCGTCCACCAGCTCGGAGAGGTAGCGGGCGCTGGACTGCATCTCCCCGATGTCCCGACGCAACTCCGGGGTCCAGGCCACCCCCCGATAGACCTCCGGGTACCGCTGCATCATCTCCAGGAAGCCGAGGATGACGTTCAGGGGGGTGCGCAGCTCGTGGCTGACGGTGGTAGCGAACTGTTCCTTGAGGCGGCGGGCCTCGATGGCCTCGCCCTGGGCCTGGGCCAGCTCCCGCAGGCTCCGCCTCAGGAGGCCGTTGGAGACCTTGAGGGCACTGTTGAGCCCGTTCACCTCCTGGCGCCGGGTCTGGATCTCCCGCGCCAGGTCGGTCACCCCGGCCATGTGGGCCCAGTCGTCGCGCAGGGAGCGGCGAAGGTCGGAGGTGGCCCAAGTGACGATAGTGGCCACGGAGAGGAAGAGGAGCCGGAGGCCCCACACCGACCCGGCGATCACGGGGGCCCCGGCGCCGGCCAAGACGCAAGCCTCGATCGCCACCAGTGGGACCGTCCATTCCGGCAGGAGCAGGGCCGCCTGACAGATGGGGATGAGATAGAAGCTCGCCGCCGCCCCGTAGCCGAGGTGGACGTGGGCATAGTAGGTGGAGAAGAAGGTCGTCAGCACCCCGGCGGCGGCCTTGGCGGGGGCGGGCAGAGGGCGCAGGAGACTGATCCCCAGCAGCAGACCGACGTCCGCCACCATCAGCAGCACCAGGCGGAGGTCGGTCTCCGACAGGGACACCTGCTGGTACCATCCCACCAGGGCCACCAGGGAAAGCACCCCGGCGACCTTCCAAAGGATGCCTTCCTGCAACTCGCTCCAGTTCTGCCGGAAGTGCTCGCCCGAGGGCTCGTCCATTGCGGTCTCCCCCGCGTCTGCGCCGCTAGATGGCGTCTACCTGCCGGCGGAGCGCGGGGGGAAGCTCGTCTCCGTGCTCCACATAGGAGTCCACCAGTGCCTGAGCGACATCCTGGGCTATCTCCATGATCTCGGCCAGGGTCCCGGCTTGGACTACCATACCGGGCAGTTCGTTGCTGGTGGCGAGAAACACACCCTCCTGCAGCCTCTCGATCTGTATGCGGACGCGCACCTCAACCATCCCACCCCCCAACCGGCCTCGCCGGTGCTTCCTCGCGCCTGATGTAGTCCCCCAGAAATCCTCCGTTTTGAGGGAGCGCCCCAGGCGCGGTCGCGCCCTCCACGAAGCTACAGCAGCGGCTCCAGGAGCTTGATGGCGGCCTTGATGTCCTCGATCTGCTTGGGGCCGCTGATCTCGCGCTCGATGGTGAGGGCCCCCTGGAAGCCCATCCCCTTCAGCTTGGGGATCAGGCGGGGGAAGTCCACTCGACCCTCTCCCAGGGCCTTCTCCGGCCCCAGCTTACGACCGTTGGTGGGGTAGTCCCCGTCCTTGGCGTGGACCCCGCGGACGTACCGGCCGAACACGTCCAGGGCGTCCACCGGGTTGGCCTTGCCGTACATGAGCAGGTTGGCCGGGTCCAGGTTGATGCCCAGGTTGTCGGTGCCGATGTCCTCGATGGCCCGGAGCAGGGTCACCGGGGTCTCCTGGCCGGTCTCGAACCAGAACTGGAGCCCCTTCTCACCGCAGTAGAGGGCCAACTCGGTGAGGGCGTCAATGGTGCCCCGGTAGCGGGGGTCGTTGGGGTCCTCGGGGATGAAGCCCACGTGGGTGGTGATGCTGGGCGCTCCCACCTTCTGGGCGAAGTCCGCGCCCACCTTGAGGGCGGCCAAGCGCTCGGCTCGGGCCCACTCGGGCACCAGGCCGATGGTGCGGGGCCCGGTGACGAAATCCCAGATGCGCCAGCCCGGCGTGCCCGCCCAGATGGTCGAGGGCTCGACGCCATACTTCGCCGACGCCGCCATGAGGCGATCGGCCATCTCGTCGGAGAACAGGGCCGGGTCCCAGTTCGACACCTGACAGGTGGGCAGCCCCAGGGACTGCACCTTCGCCAGCTCCTCTTCCGGCCCGTGGGACAGGCCGACCATCGTGCCCAGTTTCAGCTTCGCCATGTTGGTACCCCTCCAGTATTAATGGGCGGACTCGGTGGCCATTTGTTCCAACTGATCCAGCTTTCTGGCGGTCCCTGGCCTCTCACGGGGTGGAGAACCTCTCCCCCGGGCCCCTCCCCGCGTCGGGGAATAGCCAGGTAAGCGGAGCGCCTGGCGCAGGGGCCGGGGGAGAGGTTCTCCGCCCCGTCAGAGGTCAGGGGACCGTCAGAAAGCTGGATTAGTTGGAACAGATGGGTTTCCGCGCCCCTACGCGA
>JBBQIE010000226.1:0-4957 GCA_038324625.1 Anaerolineae bacterium
CTGCTGCACGGGGTGAGCCGGGTGTTGGGCGGCATCGGCCCGCTGGCGCCGGTCCTCAAGACCGCCATCGCCTATCCCCTGAGCAGTCGCTTCCGCACGGGGATGGCCATGGTCATGTTCGCCATGATCATCACCACCGTGGTGCTCATGTCCGTGGTGATCCAGGCCACGGAGAGCGCCATAGCGCCGGACGCCAAGAGCAGCGCCGGCTTCGAGATCAAGACGTCCTTTGGGCTGCTCAGCTTCTTCGACCGGGTGACGGACCTGAAGGGGGAACTGGCCCTGATGGAGGGCTTCCCCCATGAAGACGTGGCGGCGGTGGGGGCCATTGTCAATCCCACGTTGGACGTGCGCCAAGCCGGCCCCGGCCCGGCTGGACTGTGGCATTCCCTCGAGCTGACGGGCATGGACGAAGGCTTCATGTCCCAGGCCCGGGAGATCTACACTTTCCAGCAGCGATCGGAGGGGTTCGAGAACGACGCCGCCGTCTGGCAGGCCCTGATGGAGCGGGACGACGTGGCCATCGTCAGCCCATCCCTGGTGGCCAATCCCGACAGCAGCTACGACGGCTTTGCCGGCCCGTTCGGTGGCTTCGCCGAGGAGGCCGGCCCTCAGGATGGAGCGCCGGGCCCGCGGGATGAGTTCCTTTTCCGGCTGACCGGGTTCACCCGGGCCGACGATCTTCCGGAGGTGTGGCTGGAGCTACGGGACGAGACGGGGGACCAGGTACGCACCCACCGCGTGCAGGTGATCGGGGTGCTGTCGGACATCACCACGGTCAGCCTCAACTCGGTCTACGTCAACAGCCGGGCCATCACCGCCGTCACCGGCAAGGATGTGCAGCCGGACACCTTCTTCATCAAGGTGACGGAGGGCGCGGATGCGCGGGAAGTAGCCCGAGAAGTGGAACGGGCCTTCCTCAGTTCGGCGCTGGACGCCACGGTGATCGCGGACAGCCTCGCCCAGGGCCAGGCGTTGACCCGAGGCATCCTGCGTCTGTTCCAGGGCTTTCTGGCCCTGGGGCTGCTGGTGGGCATCGCCGCGCTCGGGGTGATCAGCTCCCGCACGGTGGTGGAGCGACGCCAGCAGGTGGGCGTGCTGCGGGCCATCGGCTACCAGCCCGGCATGGTGGCGCTCTCCTTCGTGTTGGAGACCAGCTTCATCGCCCTCGTGGGCATCGGCCTGGGCACGGCCACGGGCATCCTGCTGGGCCAGGCCATGATCGGCCAGTTCTTCAGCGTCATCACCGCCGGGCGCACCCTGCCCGTGCCGTGGGCCCAGATCGGGATCATCGTCCTGGGCGCGTACCTCTTCTCGCTGCTCACCACCATCCTGCCCGCCATCCAGGCCTCTCGCATCTTCCCGGCGGACGCGCTTCGCTACGAGTAAGCTGAACTCTGCAGACAGCGGGCTGGAGCATCCCGGTGTGCCCAGGGCCGGCCATCTCCACTGACCTGGGGGTTCATGAGAATCATGTAGTATGCCTGATGGAGGCTGGTCGCCCGTGTCCGAAATCACCGTCCGGGGAGCGCGGCTCCACAACCTCAAGAACGTCTCCTTCTCGCTTCCCAAGAACCGGCTGGTGGTCTTCACCGGGCTGTCGGGGTCGGGCAAGTCCACCATGGCCTTCGATACCCTACACCGGGAAGGCCAGCGCCAATACATGGAATCCTTGGGAATGGTGACCTACGAGCGGCGACCGCCCGTGGAGGCCATCGTGGGGCTCTCCCCCTCCATCAGCGTGGACCAACACAACAGCAACCGATCGCCGCGCTCCACCCTGGGCACGGCCACCGAGGTCTACACCTACCTGCGGGTGCTATTCGCCCGCGTCGGTCACCGTCCCTGCCCGATGTGCGGCGGCGACGTGCGCCCCGAGCATGGGGTGGACGAGCCCACGGAGAGCGCCTGGGACGATGGCGACGAGCTCAGCGAGCCGGAGGAGACCGTCTCCTGCCCCAGTTGTGGCGCCCCCCTGCCCGCGATGGGCATGGCCTACTTCTCTTTCAACAAGCCCGCCGGGGCCTGCCCAACCTGCACCGGCCTAGGGACCATCTACACCGCCGACTGGCCCCGGGTGCTCGATGAAGATAAGAGTCTGAACCAGGGGGCGGTGCTGATCTGGGATCGGCGCCTCGTCCCTCGCCACGTCGAAACCCTCCGCGCCGCCGGACGCCACTACGGCTTCGACTTCGACCCATCGGTGGCCATCCGGGCGCTGAGCCCGGCGCAACGAGACCTGCTGCTTCACGGGGTGGACAGCCCCGCTTTCCGCCGCCACTACCCGGGGGTGGAAGCCCCCCGGACGGTGGCGGAGGGCCGCTTCGAGGGGGTGGTCACCAACCTCCTGCGCCGTCACGCCGAGCACTCCACCAGCGAGGGCACCGGCTATCTGGAAAAGCTGGAGGGCCTGCTGGTGCGACAAGCCTGCCCGGAGTGCGAGGGCACTCGGCTGCGCCCCGAGGTCCGCGCGGTGCGGGTTGCCGGGCGGAGCATCGTGGAGGTCGCCCGGATGCCCCTGAGCCACCTGGTGGAGTGGATCGTCGGCCTGCCCGAGGCCCTGTCCCCCGAGGACCGCCTGATCGCCGAGCCCATTGTGGCCGATCTGCGGGAGCGGGTTCGCCGGCTGGTGGAGATCGGCCTGGGCTACCTGACCCTGGAGCGCGACACCCCGTCGCTCTCGGCGGGGGAGGCCCGGCGGCTGCGGCTGGCGGCCCTCCTCGGCTCTGGGCTCACCGGCGTCCTCTACGTCCTGGATGAGCCGACCATCGGGCTGCACCCCCGCGACAACCTCCGCTTGGTCCAGATGCTGCGGGCCCTGCGGGACTTGGAGAACACCGTCCTGGTCATCGAGCACGACCTGGACCTGATCGCCGCCGCCGATTGGGTGGTGGACTTCGGCCCGGGCGCGGGGCGGCTGGGCGGGCGGATCGTGGCCCAGGGCCCGCCCCCCGCGGTGGCGGAGACGCCCGGTTCCATCACCGGGCAGTATTTGGCCGGAACCGCGCGCATCCCCCTTCCCGAGCGGCGCCGACCGGTCAACGGCCAGGGGCTGACCATCCGGGGAGCCCGCGAGCACAATCTGAAGGACATCACCGCCTTCTTCCCACGCCGGACCCTGACCGCCGTCACCGGGGTCTCCGGCTCGGGCAAGTCCTCCCTGATGCTCGACATTCTCGATCGGGCCGCCCGCCGGCGGTTCTACGGCGCCACCGCCGAGCCCGGCGCCCACGATGCCATTGACGGCTGGGAGCACTTCGACAAGATCATCACCATTGACCAGGACCCCATCGGTCGCTCCACCCGCTCCAACGCCGCCACCTACACCGACGCCTTCACCCCCATCCGCGAGACCTTCGCCGCCCAACCGGGCACCCGCGAGCGCGGCCTCACCGCGGGGGACTTCTCCTTCAACGTGCCCGGCGGGCGCTGCGACCGCTGCCAGGGGGCAGGAGCGCTCTCGGTGGAGATGCACTTCCTCCCCGACGTGGAGGTGCGCTGCCCGGCCTGTCACGGGCGGCGCTTTCAACGGGAGGTGCTGGCGGTGAAGTACAAGGGCTACGACATCTCCGAGGTGCTCGATCTGACCATCGAGGAAGCCCTCTCACTCTTCGCCGACGTCCCCGCGGCCCGGGCCCGCCTGGATCTGATGGTCGAGACCGGCATGGGCTACCTCCAGCTGGGTCAGCCTGCCTCCACATTCTCCGGCGGGGAGGCCCAGAGGGTTAAGCTGGCCAAGGAGCTGGCGCGTCGCTCCACCGGGCGCACCCTCTACCTGCTGGACGAGCCCACCACCGGGCTGCACCCCGCCGATACCGCCCAGTTGGTGCTCCTCCTCCAGCGGTTGGTGGACGCGGGCAACACCGTCATCGTCGTCGAGCACAACCTGGACGTGGTCAAAGGCAGCGACTGGGTGATTGACCTGGGGCCGGAGGGGGGCGAAGCCGGGGGCCGGATCGTGGTCGAGGGCACCCCGGAGGCGGTCGCCGCGTGCCCGGAGTCGTTCACGGGGCGGATGCTGAAGCGGCTGCTGTAGAACACCGGTCGAGCAGCCGCCGTCATGCTGAATGGAGCGCTCTTCAGCGGAGTGAAGCATCTCGACGTGGCAGCGCTAGACCCTTCACTTCGCTCAGGGTGACGGTTGATGTGGTGTGAGGCTCTGAGACCGCGATCCTGCCTCGGACTTGAGACACATCCACTGGACGGACGGCGTTTCCCCTGAGATGGTTCCGGGGGTATACTACTCGTCAGATAGTACAATGAAGGAGATTAGGGATGATCTATCGTGAGTTAGGACGCACCGGCTATCGGGTCTCGCAACTGGGATTCGGGGCCATGCGCTTGCCCATGCTCGGTGAGGGGGAAGAGGCCCGGGTGGACCGGGAGAAGGCCATCCCCATGATCCATCGCGCCTTCGAGGGCGGCCTGAACTACATTGACACCGCCGTCGGCTACTGCAACCAGGACAGCCAGCGGGCCGTGGGCGAGGCCCTTCAGGGCTGGCGCGACAAGGTCGTGGTCTCCACCAAGAACCCGGAGTACGAGGATGAGGGGGTATGGTGGAAGAACCTGGAGGATAGCCTAGAGCGGCTGCGGGTGGATTACATTGACATCTACAACCACCACGGCATCCGCTGGGAGCGCTACGTCAACCTGGTGGAGCCCACGGTGAGCAAGTGGATGTATAAGGCCCGCGAGCAGGGCCTGATCAAGCACATCTGCTGCTCCTTCCACGACACTAACGAGAACCTGATCAACCTGGTCCGCACCGGGTATCCCGAGGTCATCACCCTCCAGTACAACATGCTGGACCGCAAGCTGGAGGAGGGCATGGCCCTGGCCCACGAGAACGGGATCGGCATCGTGGTCATGGGTCCGGTGGCCGGCGGTCGCCTGGGGACCAGCAGCCCGGTGCTGGAGGAGCTGATGCCGGGGGTCCGGCGGGTGCCGGAGTTGG
>JBBQIE010000227.1:0-4951 GCA_038324625.1 Anaerolineae bacterium
CGAATCTTGTATTCGCCCTCGGTGGTCGCTCGGCATGTCATGAACAGCAGGCTGTTCATCGCCCTGGAGTTGCCGGAAGCGGTGCGGCTGGCTCTGGCAGAAGTCCAGACGCGACTCCAGGCCCTCCCCGGGGCGCGCTTCGTGCGTTGGGTGGACCCTAATGACGCTCACCTTACGCTCCGCTTTCTGGGTGACACGGACGAGGATCTGATGGCCCACGTGCGGTCTTTGATCGAGGAGGCGACCATGTCTTGCCCACCACTGGCCTTGCAGCTAGCCGGGTTGGGGGCATTCCCCAGCGTCAGCCGTCCCCGAGTGCTATGGATAGGGCTGGAACCCGTCCGCGATCCCGAGGCGCTTGCCGGTCTGGCGGACCGCCTGGATAGGAGTGCGGTGCGCCTGGGCTACGAGCCGGAGAAACGAGGATTCTCCCCGCATCTAACCCTGGGCCGAGTGAAGCGTGGGGTGGGAGGGCGCGAGATGGCTCAGGTGAGCGGGTTGCTCGAGGCTGGGGTGGAGGCGCCGAAGGTCGGTTTCACCGTCTCCGAGGTATGCTTGATGGAGAGCATTCTCAGGCCGGAAGGTCCCGTGTACTCGAGGCTGCAGGTGGCTGTCCTCAAAGGGCCCGCGAGCTAAGAGCGTAACGACCGGGAGTAATTGACCTCGGACCCGCCTCCGGGGTATAGTGTCCGCTTGTGCCCTGGCAACAGGGCCGCTTGTTTTATAAGACTGAATTGCTGATGGGGATGGCTATGCGTGGCAGCACGCGTCTGCTCTGGAATCGGGTGCTGGGCCTGTATGAGGTAGCCAGGGGGAGAGGGGGCTACGACGCCCAGGAGCGAAACATCGCTCTCCTCTACCTCGATATTGCCACTGCCTCAGTCATGGCGGCCGCCGCCAACTTCAACGGGGCTTTCGCTCTCCGGTTGGGAGCCTCCAACTCCCTGATCGGCCTGATGACCTCACTGCCGGCACTGATCACCATGCTGGGGATGATCCCGGCCTCGGCTCTCATCGAGCGGCGAACGCGCCGGTGGCCGTCCATGCTCCGGAGCCTGCTCATCACTCGGGTGCTGTTCTTCCCCATCGTGCTCATCCCGCTGTTGGTTCCCGGACCGTACCGGGCGGCGGCCTTGGTCGGGCTTCTGACCTTCCGCTTCCTGCCCATCCTGATCTTCTCCGCCGGCTTCGACTCCACCTTGGCGGACATGATCCCGCCATGGCTGCGGGCCCAGGTGTTCTCCTGGCGGAACATCCTCAGCACGGCGGCCATCGTGCTCTCATTGCTTCTGATCCGCCCCATGCTGGAACTGGTGTCTTTCCCCCTGAACTACCAGATCGTTTACCTGGTGGGGGGTCTGGCCGGACTGGTGAGCTATTGGTTCCTTACCCGCATCGAGGTGCCGGACTCGGCGCCGCGAGTGCCCACGGAAAGGCGACCCTTGGGATTGGGCTCGATCAGAGGTACCTTGCAGGGCAACTCCGACTATCTCCGCTTCCTGATCAACTCCCTGGTGGGGAACTCCGGAGCCTACCTGGCCAGCCCCCTTTACATAATCATCTACATGCGATCTCTCCACGCCTCGGATGGGTGGATCGCCAGCGCCACCTTGGCCTCGAATGTGGCGGCAATGGTGGGGTTCTTCATCTGGAAGCGGCTTCTGCCCCGGTTCGGCGAGTCCAAGATCCTGAGAGTTACCTGGCCGATCACCGGGCTGTTTCCCTTGCTGATTGGGCTCTCGGGTTCCCTGAACCTGGTGATCCTAGTGATCCTCTGGTACGGAGTCGTCACCCCGGGGCTTAACCTGAGCCACTACAACATTCTGCTGGCTGTTTGCCCGCGGGAGAGGCGACCCACGTACATCTCGGTCTATAGCGCTCTGAACAATGCCTTCGCCTTCGTGCTGCCTATGGTCGCCGTGGTCTTGGCAGACCGGATCGGCCTGCCGATAGTGATGGGCATGGCCAGCCTCTTGTGGATCGCCGGCGGCATTCTGTTCAGTGTCAACCGGGTGCGAGTGCCGGACGCCAGCCGCGAGACCGTCCCGGTATAGGCCGGCGCCGGATCCCCCGGCTGGGCCGCTAGAACGGGCGCTTGACCGCTGCCGCCACGTCGGCCAGCTCTCCCATGAGCCGGGAGAAGTCGCTGAAGGTCAGACTCTGAAGGCCATCGGAAAGCGCCTCCACCGGGTTGGGGTGGACCTCGATGATCAGACCGTCGGCCCCGGCGGCGAGGGCCGCCTTGGAGAGAGAGGGCACCAGGTGATAGTGGCCGGCGGCATGGCTGGGGTCCACCAGCACCGGCAGGTGGCTGTTGCGTTTCACCACCCCGATGGCGCTGATGTCCAAGGTGAAGCGGGTGTCGGTCTCGAAGGTGCGAATCCCCCTCTCGCAGAGAATCACCTGGTCGTTGCCCTCGGCGAGAAGGTAGTCGGCGGTCACCAGCCACTCCTCGATGGTGGCGGAGAGGCCCCTCTTCAGGATCACCGGGCGCCTGGCCTTCCCCAGTTCCCGGAGCAAGGCGAAGTTCTGCATGTTGCGGGCACCCACTTGGAGGATATCGGCCACCTCGGCCACCTCCTCCACCTGCCTGGGGTCCATGACCTCGGTCACTATCGGTAGGCCGGTTCGCTCCTTGGCTTCCCTGAGGATATCGAGGCCGCCCGCGCCCAGCCCCTGGAAGCTGAAGGGCGAGGTGCGAGGTTTG
Organism: Anaerolineae bacterium; assembly: GCA_038324625.1. Taxonomy (GTDB): domain Bacteria; phylum Chloroflexota; class Anaerolineae; order DRVO01; family DRVO01; genus JBBQIE01. The sequence goes on from JBBQIE010000227.1 coordinate 2,708, forward strand.
TAGGCCCCGCCCCGGAGCACCGTGGCCCCGGCGGCTTTGACCGCCTCCGCCGTCGCCACCAACTGTTCTTGGCTCTCCACCGAGCAGGGACCGGCCATGATCACCGGCGCCCGACCGCCGATGGCTACGTCGCCGACATGGACCACGGTCGGCTCCGACCGGAACTCTCGTGAAGCCAGCTTGTAGGGCTTCATGATGCGGGTGACGGTTTCCACCCCGGGCATGACGGCGAAGATGTCCGTAGGCACTCGCCCGGTATTGCTCCCCAGGATGGCAACCACGAACTTGTCGGTTCCGATGTTGAGCTGGACGTCGAAGCCGAGCGAACGGGCTCGATCCACCACTGCATCCAACTGGGTATTGGCGGCGCCGGTTCTCATCTGCACAATCATGGCACGCCCTCAAAGCGAAAGAGTAAGGCCGCCCGAGGCGGCCTTGGCGGGGAACATCGTCGTTCTGCTGACTAGTCTAGTCCCGGAATCACGAGGTCGCAAAGTGCCTCTCGGGAATCGGGGCACCGGGCTCAATCCTCGGCCAGGTTCTGGACCCGGAAACCCAAGGTCAGCAGGCGGGCGTGGGCGGCCTGCCACTTGGCCTTCGGGATGAGGACTCGTCCCTGGAAAGGAGCGCCGGTGATCAGCAGTCTCATGCCCGGGTCGCTGGATATCGCGGCCAAGGCTTCAGGATCCTCGGGGGTCAGGGCCACCATGTCCTCAGCTCTGGCCGTGGGTGGGCCTACGAGGGAGGCCAAATGCGCACGGGCCAGGGGGCCGAAGCGACGGCCGTGGGACTCCAGGAAACGCTCGACTCTCTCCGGGCTCACGCCACGAGACTGGACCCGGCGCAAGGAGGCCCGAGTGATGCGATAGCGTCCCTGGGACGGCTCCCATTCACTGACGGCCTCGACCTGGTAGCGCAGCCCGGGAGAGGCTTGGGCCGGCAGGGTGAGCAACAGGTCGGGCCCAATGCTTATAGGCTTCGGGGGCAGCCCTTCGGCGGCCGCCCGCGGCAACCACCACGCCGATGGCTCCACTCGAAAACAAGGCAACGGCCCCGAGGCCCCCAGGGAGAGGGCGCTGAGGGCGTTCAGCTCGACCAGTATCTCCTCTATGACCCGACCGTCAACTTGCATCCAGGCCGCCAGACCGTCCAGGGCTTGGCCGTCGTTCTCGCTACGGAGGAAGAGGCTGTCGAAATCGGCGTCGCTGCGCAGGAAGCCGGGATCGGAATCGCGAATCCACTCCTGCAGGTCGGTCACACGATACCAGGCCCCGGCATCCAGGTCACGAAGCGCCCCCAAGACGTGCTCGCGGGCGGGGGCGGCCGGCGGTAGGCGACCACCCTCATAGGTCAGTCCTGGGGCCTCCAGCAGCTCGTGCCATTCCTCGGAGGCAGCCCAGGCGGCGATGACCACGTCCAGGGCCCCGGACCAGGTCTTGGCCAGCCAGGCCTGGGCCCGTCGGACATGAGTTGGTGGAACGTGCTCCCCCTGGACGAGGCCCATCTCTAGGGCCATCCGGTGGCCTAGCCGGCTGAAGTAGGCCACCCTCTGCTCGTCGGGCGCGTCAGGCTCGAGGCCCAATCGGTTTCTTACCGCAGTCACGCGGGGGCTGACCTCGGATCGAGCGCAGACGAGAACGTGATACACCGCCCTCAAGAGGTAGTCGGAAGCCGTGCGGGAGAGGACCACCTCGCCCGCCACCGGGCGCGGAGCCTTCGGCGAGATGGAGGCGAGCGCCGGGGCGGGGAGTTGGTCGAGCAGGTCGGTGGGAATGTACCAGGTGAGGCTCTGGCCGCCGGCGCTGAAGCCGCGGAAGATCAGGCCCCGGAAGAGCAGGCTTTCACAGGCGTTTTCTGGATGCTCCCAGAGGCGCTCTCGGAGCAACCGAGCCGGCCCAAAGTCGCGAGGGCGTCCGTGCTCGTGCTCAAAGTAAGCGGCCGGCATCCAACCGCCCTTACCGGCTAGGTCCGACAGCGCTTCCCGCTCAGCAAGCGAGAGACCATCCCAGAGCAAGTGTAGGGACAGAGGGCCCAGGGAGGCCTCGGCGATGTCTTGCAGGAGGTCGTCGCGAGGCTTCTCGGCCGCCATCCCCCGCGATTCGGCGATGGCCACCAGCATCTCGGTGGTGTAGTCGAGCAGGCTTTGGCGCAGATCAAGCATGTCCCACCCCGAAGGAGATTGTTTGCCGGTGGTCTTCGGGCAAACCTATAATCGCTCCCAGGCCCGGAGGCAACTGATGAAGC
>JBBQIE010000228.1:0-4927 GCA_038324625.1 Anaerolineae bacterium
AGGATGCGGCCGCCCTCGGCCATCCCCGAGGCGCTGATTATAACCGCCGGCTCCCGCAGGAAGTTCAGCTCCTTGGAGTCCTCCACCCGGCGAACATAGCGCACTTGGTTGTAGCCCAGGGGCCCGTACCGGTCCCGCTCCAGCAGCTCTTCCATCTCTCGGTCGTAGGTCTCCGGGTGCAGCCGGAAGATCTCGGTGACATCCACCGCCAGGGGGCTGTCCACGAACACCGGCAGTTGGGGGATCTCGTGATCTTGGCGAAGGAGATAGAGATCGTAGATGATCTCCTGGGTCCGGCCCACGGCGAAGGCGGGGATGATGACCTTCCCACCCCGAGCGTAGGTCTCGTTGATGACCCTCCTCAGCTTCTCTTTGGCCTCATCCGGCCTTTCGCCCACCCGGCCTCCGTAAGTGCTCTCCATCACCAGGTAGTCCAGCCCCTCGAGCACCTCCGGGTCTTGGAGGATGGGAAGCCGGCGCCGACCCAGGTCCCCGGTGAACCCCAGGCGCACCGTCCGCTTCCCTTCCTTAAGCTCCAGGTCCACCAGGGCCGAGCCCAGGATGTGCCCGGCATCGTGCAAGGTCAGCCGCGCCCCCTCGGCAATGCCGAAAGGGCGGCGATAGTTGATGCCCACGAACTGGTCCAGGCTGGCGTCGGCCTCGGCCCGGGTGTAGAGGGGCTCCAGCAGCGGCTCCTTCCGTCGGCGCCGGCGCTTGTTGAGGAAGGCCACGTCCTCCTCCTGCAAGTGCGCCGAGTCCCGCAGCATGGCGGCGCAGAGGTCACGAGTAGCGGGGGTACACCAAACATCCCCAGAGAATCCCTGGTTGATTAGGGTGGGCACGTTGCCGGAGTGATCTATGTGCGCGTGGGAAAGCACCAGCACGTCAGCGCTCGACCCCAACCGTGCCTGCTCCCGGTTGATGGCGTAGGACTCGCCTCGATGCCCCTGGGTGAGGCCGCAATCGAGCAGGATCTTCGAGCCGCCTACCTCCAGCACGTGCATGGATCCGGTCACTCTGCGGGTGCCGCCGACGAACTGCAGGTTCAAGGCTGCCTCCAAGATTCGGTCACCGATGGGAAAAGCGAGGGGAAAAACCGGGAACCGCCTTTCGCGGTTCCCGGACATGGCGCTAGGGCTAACCGGCTCGCGGCATCCAGTCCTCGGGAAGAGGCAGGGCCACTTCCTGGCCCTCCTGGGCCGACTTGTAGATGGCCATCACCAGCTCCAGCGTCTCCAACCCATCCTGGCCGGAGACCATCGGCTCGCGATCCTCGATGATGGCGTCCACGAAGTCCTGGATCACCGGGACGTGGTACCTATGCCCGATGGCCCCGGGGTCGGAAGCTCCGCTGGGCAGAGCGCCCTCCCGCGATTCGGTCTCCTGGCCCTGCACCGCCCACTCCGCCAGGTCCGATCCCTCGATGACGGCGCTGCCTCTGCTTCCATGCACATCCAGGCGCTCCGGGAAGCCGGGGTAGAGGGCGGTGGAGGCCTGGATCACCCCCAGGGCCCCGTTCTCGAACTCCACCAAGGCGTCAATCAGGTCCTCGACCTCGATCGGGTGGAGGGCGGTGCGCCGCTTGGCCACCACCGACCGCACCGGCCCGCCGATCCACTTCAGCAGGTCCACCATATGTACGCCCTGATTGATGAGAGCCCCGCCGCCGTCCATGGCCCAGGTGCCGTGCCAAGGGCTATCGGAGTAGTACTTGGGATCGCGGTACCACTTCACGTAGGCATCGCACTGGATCAGCTTCCCCAACTCGCCGCCGGCCATAGCCTGATGGACGCGCTGGGCGGCGGGGGTGAAGCGTTTCTGGAATATCACTGCCACCTTGACCCCATTCCGCTTCCCGGCCTCAACCAGGCGCTTACCGGCGGCCAGAGAGATGTCCAGGGGTTTCTCCACCAACACGTGCTTTCCGGCGTCGGCGATGATGGTCCCCAGCTTGGCGTGGGTGCCGCTGGGAGTGCATACGTGTACCGCGTCCAGGTCATCGCGCTTCAGGGCCACACCCAGGTCATACTCTGCCGCCACCCCGTATTCGCTCGCCAGCGCATCAGCTCGCTCCGTGGCCGCGTCTATGACCACGGTCAGCCGGGCGTTGGGCACTTCGGCGATGGCCTTGGCATGGATGGAACCGATCAGGCCGCCACCCAGGATTCCGATATTGACGACTCTACCCACGATAACTCCTCCGTAAGTGCGGTTGGCTGTTGGACACGGCAGGGGCGATTATAGCCGCCGTCGGCGGTCGGGCAAGGCGGAATACCCAGCAATTAAGCGTACTCTTCGACCACTTCCCTGGCCACTTGGGCCCATTCCCAAAGGCGGCGCGGCTCCCGCCGGACGGTGCTGATATCCTTGAGGATGACCTCAACCACACATCCCTGAGTACGATCCAGAACCGCTCTCAGGGCCTCCGCCGCCGGCTCCCGACTCCAGGACTCGGCGGCGAGCACGGCGGGGTTGGGCTTGTGGGAGAACACGTACCGGTTGCCTACTGCCTCCGCCGCCGCCTCCACGTCAACCCAAGGGCTCATGGACAATCGGCGCAGGCGCGGTATCTGGGACAGCATCTCCACCTTCCGGTGCAGGGGCTCGCAGCAACCGTAGCAGTTGAGGCCGAACCTCTCCAGCCACCGCAGCTCGTGCCTCAGGGCGAAGCGCTCGTGCATGGCCGGCGAGACCCCAGAGAAGATCTGAGCCGTGGCCGTCCCCCAAAGATCCATGGGCCGGACCCGTGCCCCGTCGAAATCCGGTTGCGGCAGCTCATCGCTGAAGCCCAATCCCCCGGAGCCCACCCGCACGCTGTTGTTATTCAGGGCCAGGGCTCCTTGAGCCTCGTACTGCTCCAGCCGGCTCAGGTGGACGTCCACCATGCGGGCGATGCCCAGTTCCACCAGCTCCGGACGGTCCACCATGTCCACCATAAGCTCCTGGATGCCCCAGTACTGGATGAGCACATCCCAGGGCGCGAACCAGAATCCCCTCGGCCCCTCAACCACCACCGGCAGCACCCCGGCGAAGATGCCCTCCAGCCACTCCTGCTCCCTCGCCGTGGCTTCCCGGTCCACCACCACCTCAGGTAGGCGGATACGCTCGATGTCCCGCTCCGAACGCATGGTGGGGAGGTAGTCGCGGGCCCCGAACTCGTGGTCCGGCACCACCGCCTTCCCCTCGATCCCGAACCCGGAGTCGTGTACCACCAAGGGACAGGCCAACCACCCCTCCACCACCATGTCGGCGGGCAGATGGTCCCACTGGTAGAGGGTGCGCCGCAGCCTGGTCTCGTAAGGGTGGCAGCGCTCGTCTTCGGTCTCCAGCTTCAGTTCGTCGCCCAACTCCTCCCAACAGATCTCATTGATCCACACCGGGGGACGCACCCGCTCCAAGCGATTCAGCCGGTGCCACAAGTCCGCCCTCTCCGCCTGAATGGGCAGAGCGGCGACCTCGGCCACCCGCGCCCCCAGGCGGCGAAGCACCTCCCGATCCCTGATTGAGACCGGTGCCGATGAAGTGCCGGCCCGAGCAGCGGTCACAAGTCCAGCTCCATCATGGTCAGGATACGACCATAGGCCCGCTGCAACATCCCCTGCAGGACCTCCACGGTGTAGCGGTACTCCTCGATGGGCTGACCGATGGGGTCCTCCACGTCCCGCGGATCGTCGGCCAGGTCACCCAGGCGGCGGACCTTGGCCGCTATCCCGGGCGTCTCGATGGTGATGGCCTCCCCGATGCTCCGCTCCATGGTGATGAGAAGGTCCGCTTCGCGAACGTCCGCCGGGGTCAGGTTGTGGGCCCGGTGCCCGGAGATATCCAGCCCCCGCTCCTGCATCACCCTCTGGGCGTCGGCGGTGGCCGGCTGCCCCTCGGTAGCCCAGATGCCGGCGGAGCGCACCCGCACCTGGTCGGCGTGGCCGTGGGTGCGCAGCAACTCCTGAAACAGGGCCACCGCCATCGGGGAGCGACAGGTGTTACCTTTGCAGACGATCAGGGCTTCCTTCACGCTAGCGGCACCTCCTTGGGCCCTACGGCATCGCCCAGGAGGTAGAGCCCCCCCGAGACCAGGCAATGGCCCCCCATCAGCACCGGCACCCCGCAGTCCAGGGCCGCCCGGGTCATCCCCTTAAGCCAATCGTCCTCGATGGCCTCCACCTGGCCCAGGTCAGCGTGGAACCGGTCTTCCACGCTGGGCCACTGCCGGGAATGGGCCATCAGCACTCGGGTATCGAGGATGAGCCCCCCGGCCAGTTGGCTGAGGATCTCGAAAGTGCGCTCGAAGCCCGTCCGCGCCGCCAGGAAGCCCAGCAAGGAGCGGACCTCCCCACGCGCCAGCCGGCCGCTGGCCCGCATCCCCCGCTCCTCACTTATGATCCGCGTCTGGCAGGCGGCGTGCTGGGCGAAGTAGGCCCAGGAATGATGGGAGATGCGGCCGTAGCAGAGGACCGTCTCCTCAAACGAGCGGAGCACCCTGAGCATGGAGGTCAGCGGCACCCGGTCCAGGGGGGCTCGGGTGAGCACCTCGCGCACGTGCGGCCCCACCCCGTTGGCGAGAGAGAGCAGGGCGAGGTCCGTGGGGGTATCCACGTCGAAGACGGTCTCCGCCGAGCGGGGAAGTTCCACCGTGGGCAGGCCGGCCCGCCGCAACTGCCAAGCGAGATCGTTGTCCGTGTCCGGGGGCAGGATGCCCAGGACGGCGGTGCCGGGGGCCCAGCCGATGAAGTCACAGGAGTGGACGTTGTTGGTGATCGCCCCCGGCTCGCCCTCGGCCAGGAACTGTCGCATCTCCTCAATGGTATCCGCCGAGAGCAGGGGCAGGCCGCCGCCGAGATACAGGACTCCATAGTCCTCCAGGCCTTGGCCTTGGACCAGGGCCTGCAACTCCCGCCCGAAGTGAAACGGCTCCACGCTGCCCTGCACC
>JBBQIE010000229.1:0-4923 GCA_038324625.1 Anaerolineae bacterium
GGGATCCCGGCCCTCTCCGCCGCGCCCATCAGCAGCCGCCGCATGGCCGGGTGCATGATGTTTCCCTGAGCGCCGCTGCCGCTGGCCAGGAGCAGGATGGGCCCCCGACCGATGCCCACCGGCATCTCCCGCTCGAAGCTCACATCCGGGGTGTCCCCGCTCATGAAGGTATCCAAGGCCACGGCGCAGTCGGGGTTGGTAGTGTAGGCAGCCACGCCCGCGCCTCGCAGTCCTACCTCTTCCTGGGTGGTGATGGCGCAGGTAACCCGGGTCCGGGGCTCGGAATGATGCAGCCGGCGCATGACCGCCAGGAGCACGGCGCACCCCAGGCGGTCGTCAATGGCCTTCCCGGCCACGATGTCCTTGCCACTGAGCTGGACCAGGGGGCTGACGAAAGCGATGGGATCCCCCACGGAGATGCCCAACTCCGCCACCGCCGAGGCCGAGCCGGCCCCCACGTCAATGTACAGGTCGTCCGCCCGCGGCACCTTCCCCAGTTCATCCTCACTCTGGAGGTGGCCGCTCTTCACCCCGATAATACCATTCACCGTCCCGTTGATGCGCACCATCCGGCCGGAGAGCAGGCCGGGCAGCACCCCTCCCAGGGTGGAGAAACGCAGGTAGCCCCTCTCGTCCACGCTCTTGACGATCAGGCCGATCTCGTCCGAATGGGCCGCCAACAGGAGGTGGTAGCCGTCGGGGCCGCCCTCCCTCTCGGCCAGGATATTGCCGAAGCCGTCCACCCTTATTTGGTCCGACAGAGGCTCGAGATCGGCGTATAGGGCTCGGATCACCGCCTCCTCGTGACCGGAAACGCCGTCCAGGGCGGTGAGGCGACCCAAGTCGGCGCGGATTTCTGCCTTGATCTGCTCCAGCATCAGCGGTTCCTCCGATGGGACTGATCGAGCCGCCCTATGGTAGGATCAGATGAGAGGGTTGACAAGGGCCGATTCGGTTGGTGGGTGCATTTCAGAACGGGGTCACGATTCTGGGTACGCCATCCTCGCGGTCAGTCTCGGCAGGGGCTCTGCAGAAGCGACTGGTCTCGGTAGGGGCGCCGCGGAAGCGCGTTTTGTGCGCTGTAGCCGCGCCCTTCGCGACACGGGGAGGGCGCGGCTCCGGGCTGAAGCCCTCCGCAGCGCCCCTACGCCGAGGCGGCCGACAGACCGAGCCCCGACCCCGAGCCCTTACCCTTTTGACCGTCACCAGCGCGAAACCTATAATGGCAAATCAATGATACCTCTTCACTGGCATACCCGGAGGCTGAAATGGCGATGGGCGACGCCCTGATGGCGGACCTGCAGGCGGCGATGCGCGCCGGCAATGCCCCGCGTCGCGATATCCTGCGCATGTTGCGCTCCGAACTCCACAACGAGGAGGTGGCCCGCCTACAGCCGTTGGACGAGGAAGCCGAGATCCAAGTGCTACAGCGCGAGGCCAAAAAGCGTCAGGAGGCCCTGGAGATGTTCCGGCAGGCCGGGCGCCAGGACCTGGTGGACAAGACGGAGGCCGACTTGGCCGTCATCGCCGAGTACCTCCCCGAACCCATGGGCCCGGAGGAGATCGAGGCCCTGGTGCGGCAGGCCATCAGCGCCTCCGGTGCGGACGATATCCGGCAGATGGGGCAGGTGATGAAGATCGTCATGCCCCTGGTCAAAGGCAAAGCCGACGGCAAGATCGTGAATGAGACGGTTCGCCGGCTGCTCTCACCTCCGAGCTAGGCCCTCATGTCCTTCGGTTTCACCAGGGATCCCTATAGCCTCCCGGAGAAGGATCTCAACGGCATCGAAAAGCTGCGCCTCCTGGGGGCAGCCGTAGTCCTGAGCCTGGCCGTCACCGGCGTCCTGGTGCTGCGCGGAGCCCCGGTGACGGCGGTGTCCTTGAGCGCCGGCGACATCAGCCCCCGAGACGTCACCGCCCCCCGCGGGGTGAATTACACCAGTGAAGTGCTCACGGAGAGGGCCCGTCAGGCGGCCGAGGGCGCCGTCGGGGTGATCTACGACGCTCCCGATGCCGGCGTGGCCCGCCGCCAGGTAAGCCTCGCCCGTCAGGTTCTGGACCGAATTACCTCCATCCGGGGTGACGCCGACCTCAGTCCCGAGGCTCGGGCCCAGGCCCTGCAAGCCATCGAGGAGGTGTCCCTTTCCGATCGGGCCGTGGAGATCATCCTGGGCCTGCCGGAAGAGGAGTGGCTCCCGGTGGAACAGGAAGTGGTGCGGGTCCTGGACCTGTCCATGCGCATGGTCATACGAGACCTGGACGTCTCCGACGCCCGCCGGCGAGTGCCGGCCCTTCTGTCCTTCGACCTCAGCGACGATCAATCCGACGTGGTGGTGGACCTGGTGGGCGACCTGGTGGTCCCTAACACCCTCGCCAACGAGGAGCGCACCAACGAGGCTCGGCGCCGGGCCCGCGAGGCTGTCCAGCCCATATCGGTCACCTACCAGGCGGGACAGGCAGTGATCCGGGCCGGGGATCGGGTCACCGAGCTCCAGACGGAGGCCCTGCGCCACATCGGCCTGCTCGAGCCTGAGCGCCGCTGGACGGAGGACCTCGCCACTCTGGGCGCTATGCTCTTGATCTCACTGCTGTTGTACCTCTACATCGTGGTTCAAGAGCCGGGATTGGGTCGAGACTGGCGCCGACTGGGGCTGGTGGCCGCGGGAAGCCTGCTGGCGGCGGTGGCCGCCCGGCTCATGATCCCCGATCACGTGCTCCTACCCTACGCCTATCCGGCGGCGGCCCTCCCCATGCTGGCAGCGGTCCTGGTGAGCCCGGGCCTGGCCCTGGTGCTCTCCCTGCTGCCGGCGGCCCTCTACGCCAACCTGGCCTCCGGAGCCCTGCTGGAACTGGCCGCCTATGGTCTAGTGGGCAGCCTGCTGGGAGTCCTGGTGCTGGGACGCCTCCGGCATCTCAAGACCTTCATCTGGGGAGGGGCGGCGGTGGTGGGGGGCAACGCCCTCATTCTCGCCCTCTTCCGCCTTCCCGGTGGGAACTACGACGTGGTGGGAATGGCCAGCCTCCTGGGGGCGGCCGCCGTCAGCGGGGCCCTGGCCGCCGGACTCGCCATCATGGGCTACATGCTCATCAGCGGCTTCATGGGAGCGGTGACCTCCCTGCAACTATTGGAGCTCTCTCGACCCACCCGCCCCATCCTACGGGAGCTGATGCTCAAGGCCCCCGGCACCTATCACCACAGCATCATGGTCGCCAATCTGGCCGAGCAGGCGGCCGAGAGGATCGGGGCCAACGCCCTCCTGGCTCGAGTGGGAGCCTACTACCACGACGTGGGCAAGATCGCCCGCCCCTATTTCTTCTCCGAGAATCAGAGCGACGGCGACAACGTCCACGAGCGGCTGGACCCCCGCGCCAGCGCCCAGATCATCCTCGGGCACGTCCCCGAGGGGGTCCAGACCATGCGTCGCCAGCGGATGCCCGAGGCCCTGGAGCGATTCGTCTCCGAACACCACGGGCGCATGTGTCAGGACTACTTCTACCAGGAAAGCCTCAAGCGGCAGGGGGATGAGACCGTGGATCGCGCCGACTTCTGCTACAGCGGTCCCCGCCCCCAGAGCAAAGAGACCGGCATCGTCATGCTGGCCGATGCTTGCGAGGCCGCCGTGCGTGCCACCCGCCCGGCCAGCGTGCCGGATCTGGCCCACCTGGTGGAGCGCATCGTGGACGACCGCATCCTTGAGGGGGAGCTGGATGAATGCCCCCTGACCCTGCACGACATCGCCGCCATCAAGATGTCCTTCGTCAACGTGCTGCAAGGGGTGTTTCATCCCCGGGTGCAATATCCCGAGGGCAGCCTGATCGAGCAGCGCCCGGGGAACGCACCCCGCCCCACCGAGGCGCCGGAATCCGAGGCAATCTCCGACAATGGCGGCGACGGGAAAACGCCGACATCGGAGAGCGATCTCGAGGCCGAGCCCGGCTTGCCGGCCATCTCCGAGGAAGAACGATTGGGGCCGGAAGGGGAGTCCGATGATTGAGGTACAAGTTCACCCGGGGGCAGCAGCGGACTGTCTGGTCCCCCTGGTGGTGCGAGCCGGCCAGGCGGCCATCCGGCAGATGGGCCTGGACCCGGCGACCGTGGATCTCACCGTGGTGCTGGCTGACGACGCGGAAGTGGCCCGCCTGAACCAGGAGTTCCGCGGCCTCGCCGGCCCCACCGACGTGCTCTCTTTCGAGGCCGAGGACGAACTGGACGGCCTGAGCGACGAGATGTCCGCCTACGTGGGGGACGTCATCGTCTCCCTGGACCGAGCCCGCGACCAAGCCGCCGAGGCCGGCCACCCCCTGGAGCATGAGGTGGCCCTCCTGGTCGCTCACGGCACCCTGCACCTGCTGGGGCTGGACCACGCCGGGGACGAGGAACGTCGGCATATGTGGGCCTTGCAGGAGGAGGCCACGCGGGAGGCGCTTAGTGCCGCGCCCTAGCCGGACCTCCCTCCGCTCCTCCTTCCGCTGCGCCTTCTGCGGCATAGGGACTACCTTCGTCGAACAGCGGAACCTCAAGATCCAGTCCGGTATCGCCCTGCTGGTCCTGGCGGCGGGGTTGCTGTTTCGGCTCAGGGGGTCGGAATGGGCCACCGTGATCCTGTGCATGGCCCTGGTCTTCACCGCCGAGCTGGGTAACACCGCCCTGGAGCACGCGGTGGACCTGGCCAGCCCTGGGTACCACGAGACCGCCCGTCGGGCCAAGGATGCCGCTGCCGGGGCCACCCTGGTGGCCTCCATCGGCGCCGCTATCGTCGGCCTCATAGTGTTCTTACCTCACATTCTGACCTTGAGACCCTAATGGAGATTGCCGAAATAACCAGGTCATCGCACGCGAAGAGCCCCTCGACCGAGGTCGGGGGGCCATCCCACCCACGATACCCGGGTTATTTCGACAACGTTCATAAGGGTCTTACCTAA
>JBBQIE010000230.1:0-4917 GCA_038324625.1 Anaerolineae bacterium
TAACCCCCCCAAGCGCCAGGCAGTAGCCTGGCTATTCCCCCTTCCCTGCGAAGGAAGGGGGAGCCAGGATCACCCCTTCTTGCGGGAAGGGCGAGCAGGGCCCCCCTCTCCCATCGCAATGGGAGAGGGGTTGGGGGTGAGGGCTCCTACGCGACAAAGACTACATAAGCAGTGGAGGTTATCGAGATGGTCAAGAGTGTAGAGTGCCCGGAGTGCGGGGGTTCGGTCGAGTTGGATGACGACGTCATCAGCGGCGAGATCATTGAGTGCCCGGATTGCGCCGTGGAGCTGGAAGTGGTGAGCATCGAGCCCCTCAAGGTGGAAGTGGCTCCCGAAGAGGACGAGGACTGGGGCGAGTAGGGGCGGGATGATGCGAATCGGCTTCCTCTATTCACGGGTGCGGGTCGAGGAGAAGCTGCTGCTGGAAGTGCTGGACCGGCGCGGCCTCCATTACGACCTGCTCGACGACCGGGAACTCATTTTCAACGTGACCGAGGGGCCGGGCCGGCTCCAGTACGATGTGGTGCTGGAGCGATGCATCAACCAGTCGCACGCTCTGTACGCCCTGAAGGCCCTGAACGGGTGGGGCGTACCCACGGTGAACCGCTTCGAGGTGGTGAGCAACTGCGGCGACAAGCTTTACACCAGTTCGCTCCTGGCGGAGGCGGGCATACCGCAGCCGCAGGTGAAGCTGGCCCTCACCCCGGAGTCGGCCCTGGAGGCCATCGAGGAGTTCGGCTATCCGGTGGTGCTTAAGCCGGTGGTGGGCTCCTGGGGGCGGCTGCTGGCCAAGGTGAACGACCGGGAGGCGGCTGAGGCCATCATCGAGCACAAGGCCATTTTGGGCAGCTATCAGCACGGCATCTTCTACGTCCAGGAGTACGTGCAGAAGCAGGGGCGGGACATTCGGGCCTTCGTGGTGGGGGACGAGACCATCTGCGCCATCTATCGGGAATCCCCCCACTGGATCACCAATACCGCCCGCGGGGGCAAGGCCTCCAACTGCCCGGTGACGGACGAGCTCAACCGCATTTGCGTGGGTGCCGCCCAGGCGGTCGGGGGCGGGGTGGTGGCGGTGGACGTGTTCGAGGAGGCGGAGCGGGGCTACCTGGTCAACGAGGTGAACCACACCATGGAGTTCCGCAACAGCATTGCCCCCACCGGGGTGAACATCCCGGAGAGGATCGTGGACTACGCGGTATCGGTGGCGGAGGGTGAGACAGTATGAAGGTATCCATTGCCGGCGGCTCCGGCTACGCCGGGGGCGAGCTGCTGCGCCTGCTCCTGAACCATCCGGAGGTGGAGGTACAGCAGGTTACCGCCGAGAGCGCCGCCGGCCGCTACGTGTACAGCGTCCATCCCAACCTCCGCAATCGCACTACGCTCAAGTTCGCGCCCCTGGGCGAGCTTCAGCCCTGTGACCTCCTGTTCCTGGCCCTGCCCCACGGGATGGCCATGGAGCGCATCGAGGAGTTCGCCGGCCTGGCTCCCCGCCTCATTGACCTTAGCGCCGACTTCCGCCTGCGCCGGGCGGAGGACTACCCCCGCTGGTACGAGCGGGAGCATCCCTCGCCCGCCTGGCTGGACCGCTTCGTGTACGGCATCCCGGAGCTGCACCGGGAGGAGATCCGAGGTAGCTCCTATGCCACCGGCGCCGGCTGCAACGCCACCGCCACCATCCTCGGCCTGAAGCCCTTGTACGAGAAGGGGTTGGTGGAGCGGGCGGTGATAGAGGTGAAGGTGGGCTCGTCCGAGGGGGGCAACACCCCCAGCCTGGCCTCGCACCACCCGGAGCGCAGCGGCGCCGTCCGCTCCTTCGCTCCCACCGGGCACCGCCACATGGCCGAGATCCAGCAGGAGTTGGCCTTCCACGGGGCCCCGGAGGTGTACTTCTCGGCCACGGCTATCGAGCTGGTGCGGGGCATTCTCCTCACCGCCCATTGCTTCGTGAAGGAGCCCCTGACCGAGAAGGACCTCTGGCAGATCTACCGGGGGGCCTACGGCGAGGAGCCCTTCGTCCGGCTGGTGCGGGATCGCCGGGGAGTCTACCGTTACCCGGAGCCGAAGATCCTGGCGGGCAGCAACTTCTGCGATGTGGGCTTTGAGGTGGACCCGGACGGCAAGCGGGTGGTGGTGATCGCCGCCATTGACAACCTGATGAAGGGCGCTGCCGGCAACGCCGTCCAGGCCATGAACGTGATGTGCGGCTTCGAGGAGACGACCGGTTTGGAGTTCACCGGCCTGCACCCGATATAGGGCGGTGAGCGGGGAGATATGAGTGGGTAGTGGGGCCCCGGAGCCGACGTGAAGGTCCTGGTCATCGCCGACGAGGTGGATCAGAGGCTGTATGGGCCCGTCCTACGCCAGCGGTTCAGTGACGTCAATCTGGTACTGAGCTGTGGCGACCTGCCCATCTACTACCTGGAGTTCATCGTTAGCACCCTCAACGTGCCTCTCCTCTACGTGCGGGGCAACCATTCCCCGGAGCAGATATCGGCCAGTGGCGAGGTGAAGACGGAGCCCGGGGGCTGCGTCAGCATAGACGGGAGAGTAGTCAAGGAGAAGGGCCTGCTCATCGCCGGGCTGGAGGGTTCCATGCGCTACAGCGAGGGGCCCCACCAGTACACCGAGTCGCAGATGCGGCTGAAGGCGCTGCGTCTGGTGCCTCGGCTGCTTCTGAACAAGCGACGCTACGGGCGCTATCTGGACATCCTGGTGACCCACGCCGCCCCCCTGGGCATCCACGACGCCGAGGACCTTTGCCACACCGGCTTCGCCACCTTCGTGGAGTTCATGAGGCGCTTCCGGCCCCGCTATCTTCTCCACGGCCACATCCACGTCTACACGCCCAACGTGGTGACCGAGACACGGTATGAGGATACTGAGGTTCTGAATGCTTTCCGATTCCGGACTCTGGAGATAGGCGAGGACCTCCTACTGCCTTAGGGCATCATTGGACCCAGGCAATATCGCGCCCGGCCGGAGGATGTAGTGGCCTACAATAGCGACGTGCGCACCAAAGCGAGACAGCATTTCCGGGAGGCCCGTAAACAGGCCTTCGTCAATGAGGTCCAAGGGCTTCTGTCCGGCGATCCCATGGACCTGCTCTCCTTCCAGGACGTTCAGAAGCGACTGGGCCTTCAGGCTTGCGCCATTGGGCACATGGAGACGGTGCCCCTCAAGAAGATCGTGGGCAGCGAGGGACGCTATCAGGACTTCGATCGCGAGTTTCTCCCCTTGCGAGGCGACTCCGAGGGCCGTTGGGAGAACCTGGACGCGGCTTTCCAGCGGATGGAGAACGTCCCCCCCATAGAGTTGTATAAGGTGGGGGAGGTCTACTTCGTGCGGGACGGCAATCACCGAGTGTCGGTGGCCCGGCGGGCGGGGGCGGAGTTCATTGACGCCAACGTGGTGGAGTGCCCCTCGAGGGTGCAGCTCGACCCGGGCGTGGACGTCAAGCGTCTCCTGGTGGAAGGGGAGCACCTCGACTTCCTCAAGCGCACCGGGCTAGACGAGATCCTGGGAGTGGACATAAAGCTGACCGCGACCGGCGCCTACGACGCGCTGGAGCGGCACCTGAGGGGACACCGTTACTTCCTGGGCCTGGAGTTGGGGCGCCCGGTGTCGTTCGAGGAAGCGGCCCGGTCCTGGTACGATAGGGTGTATCTACCCACGGTGGAGGCCATACGCCGGCACCAGGTCTTGGAGCGCTTCCCGGGGCGCACCGAGGGGGATCTATACATCTGGGTGCAGGAACACCAGTACTACCTGCGGGAGCGGCAAGGGGACAGCGTCAGCCTGGACACGGCGGCGGAGTCGTTCGCCGATCACTACGGGGTGAAGACGCACGATCGGGTGCTGCGCTGGGTGGTGAGGCGGTTGGCGAAGATTGGGGGGGCGGTTCTGGCATGGTTCAGAAGGTGATTGTCGTCAAAGTGGGGGGCAGCAGCGGCATTGATTACGACGCCGTCTGTGGGGACCTTGCCGATCTGCTTAGGGAGGGCCGCCGGATCGTCCTAGTGCATGGGGGCTCGGCGGAGACCAACCGGGTGGCGGAGGCCCTGGGTCACCCCCCGGAGTTCATTACTTCCGAGTCCGGGTTCGAGAGCCGCCGCACCGACCGGGAGACCATCGAGATCTTCGAGATGGTCTACTGCGGCAAGATGAACAAGATGCTGGTGGAGAAGCTCCAGGCCCTGGGGGTGAATGCCCTGGGCCTCTCCGGCCTGGACGGCAGGCTGCTCGAGGGGCCGCGCAAGAAGGCCATACGGGCTATGGTGGACGGCCGGCGGATACTTATTCGGGACGATCTCTCCGGCAAGGTGGAGAAGGTCAACGCCGGCCTGTTGAACCTGCTCCTGGAAGCCGGCTACTTCCCGGTGATCTCCCCTCCGGCCATATCCTACGAGAACGAGGCCATCAACGTGGATGGGGACCGGGCGGCGGCGGCCATCGCCGCGGCCCTCCAGGCGGAGGCCCTAGTGCTGCTCTCCAACGTGCCTGGGCTGTTGCGTGCCTTCCCCGACGAGAGCACTCTCGTCCGGCGGATCGAACGGGGGGAGGGGGAGCGCTACCTGGACCTGGCCCAGGGCCGGATGAAGGTGAAGGTGATGGGGGCCCTGGAGGCGGTGGAGGCCGGCGTCGGGAGGGTGATCCTGGCGGACGCCCGAGTGCCGCAACCGGTGCGACGGGCCTTGGCCGGTGAGGGCACGACGGTGGCGTGAAGGTCCAGGGCGAACGCAAGGTTCGCCCGTACGGACGTGCGATTGTGCGACTAGGCGGATTGTGAAGCGTGTCAGGGAGGATGATGCCGGTGCAAATGGACTACGCTGCCATCGAGGATCGTTATACGTCCGGTGTCTACCCCAAGAGGGGCATCACCCTGGTGCGCGGGCAGGGCGTGCGGGTGTGGGACGC
>JBBQIE010000231.1:0-4914 GCA_038324625.1 Anaerolineae bacterium
AACTCGAGGAGATGAGCCGATGCCGTATGACTTGCTGCTGAAGGGGGGGCGGGTGCTCGATCCGTCCCAAGGGATGGATCAGGTGGCCGACCTGGCCCTGTCCGATGGGCGAGTCAGCCTCATCGCCCCGGCCATTCCCCAGGCCGCGGCGGCCCGGTGGCTCGACGTCTCCGGTTGTCTCGTGGTCCCGGGGCTGGTGGACCTGCATACCCACGTGTACTGGGGGGCCAGCCCCATCAGCATCGAGGCGGACCGGTACATGGCCGCTACCGGGACCACCACTTGGGTGGACGCGGGTAGCGCCGGGGCGGCCAACTTCCCCGGTTTCCGTCGCTACGTCATCGAGCCCTCGCGGGCCCGCGTCATCCCTTTCCTCAACGTCTCCGAGCCCGGTCTCACCAGCCTGGAGGTGGTGCATGGGGTCATCGAGCACCTGGACGCGGATACCGCCTACGCCGCGGTGGAGGCGAACCGCGACCTGATCCGGGGGATCAAGGTGCTCAGTTGCGGCATGAGAGTGGGTCCCAGTGGGTTGACCCCCTTGCGGGTGGCCCTGGAAGTGGGCGAGGCTACCGGCCTGCCGGTGATGTGCCACATCGGCGCCCCACCCCCGGGCCTGGGGGATATCCTACCCCTCATGCGACCGGGGGACATCATCACTCACGCCTACAAGGGGCGGAAGGGGTGCCTGGTGGTGGCCGGGGAGCGGGTGCGACGGGAGGCCTGGGAGGCCAGGGAACGGGGGGTTCTCTTCGACGTGGGCCACGGGGCGGGAAGCTTCTCCTGGAGGGTGGCGCGGGAGGCGCTGGAACAGGGCTTTCCGCCGGACAGCATCTCCACCGACCTACACTCCGGGAGCATTGCCTCCGGTGCCTTCAGCCTCCCCTCGGTGATGAGCAAGTTCCTGCATCTGGGGCTGGACCTGGCCGAGGTAGTTCGCCTGGCCACGTCCGCCCCGGCAAAGATGCTGGGCCTGGAGGTGGAGATCGGCACTCTCCGACCGGGCGCCTGTGCCGACGTTTCGGTGCTTAGCCTGGAAGAGGGACCCTTTCTCATGGCGGACACGGAGGGCGAGATGGAGAGAGTGCCCCGCCGCCTGGTCCCACGGTTCACCCTGCGAGCCGGTGAGCTGGTGGGGGAACGCGGAGGCGACTCTCTCTGATCGTTCCCAATCGGTGGGCCCGCGGTCGGGCCTATTGCGGGCGGACGCCCTCGTTGACGTAGCGGGTCAGCTCGCCCACGGTCATGTTGGCAAGGCCCAGCTTCTCCAGGGTGCGGCCCCGACGCCAGTAGTCGGTATGGTGGATGACCGAGGCCAGGCGGGTGATGGGAAGGGCGGCTAGGGGCACCGCTTCCTCGATGCGGAAGATGCGGGCCTGGGCCGGTCCCTCGCTGCGGCCGGTATAGATTAGGGTGCCGGCCTCGGCCACGGTCACGTCCGCCTCATACCTCGGGTCCCGCAGCACCTTGTCGAACTCGATGGCGCCGCAGGTCCGGCCCCGTTCATGGCCAGGTCAGTGCCCCCGCTACGGGTCGGTCATGAGGCTTCCGCGCACTTGACACTACCGGCACACCCGCTACCTTGTGTACCATCAGCATCTCACTCGCCGAATCGGCCGTGCCATTGCCGGAGGTGAATCATGAAAGCGACTTTCCGTGGTCCGGGCCTTCTCCTGATCCTCATGATCGTCGTCCTGCCTCTGCTGAGCGCCTGCGCCCCCACGGCGCCGACCTCCACCCCGCCGCCGGTGGACACTCCCGTCGTCACGGCCACCGCCGAGCCCACCGCCCCGTCCGCTCCCACTACCACGGTGGTACCCCCGCCAACCACGGTGGCACCCCCGACCGCCGTCCCCACCAACCCGCCGCCGGAGAGGGTTCCCGTGGCCTTCGCTACCTTCCAGGAGCACCCGATTGCCGTGGTGCCCGCCGCCGAGCACGAGCCCATCGCCCCCGACTTGGGCAACGTCACCGTGCCCTTCGCCCTCTCCTCGGCTCAGCGGGAACGCCTGGCCGAGAACGGCTTCGTGGTCAGCCCCGGGATGGAAAAGGAGTTCTTCACCGTCTACGAGCGGGCCCGCTACGGCAACCAGCCCATCTTCGTCACCAGCGACTCCCTGTTGCACGCCTACCACCTGCTCTTCGACAAAGTCCTACGCACCGCCGAGGTCCGCTACTTCATCCCCCTGCTGCGGGACCTGAACCAGGCCCTTCTGGCCCAGACCGAGGCCCAGTACCAGGCCCTGCAAGGCACCGGCTGGGAGGACGCCGCCCTCCGGACGGTGGCCTTCGTGGGGGTGGCGAGCGTATTGTTGGACCCCCAGGCCCCGGTGCCGGACTACGCCGCCGGCCTGGTATCGGACGAGGTGGCCCTGGTCAACGATGCCGCCGGGATGATGGATTCGCCTCTCTTCCCCGGCCTGGAGTTCGGGGAGGACTACACCCAGTACATCCCCCGCGGGCATTACACCAAGACCGAGGACCTGAAGGCCTACTTCCGGGCCATGATGTGGTACGGGCGCATGACCTTCCGCCTGGAGACCGATGACCCCGAGGTGGGCCGGGCGGAGACGCGATCGGCCCTGCTCCTGGTCCAGGCCCTGCGCACCGCTGAGGTGGGTGGCCGCCCGGCGATGGATGCCTGGGCCGACCTCTACGACCCCACCGCCTTCTTCGTCGGTCGCAGCGACGACCTGACCGTGCCCCAGTACCTGGAGGTCATGGACGCCGTCTATGGGTTTGACGCCGGTCTGGAGGCGGTCGCCGACGAGGCCCGGCTGGACCAGTTCATCGCCGAGGCCCTCAAGCTCCCGCCCCCGCGCATCCTGGGCATGCTCATCTTCGAGAGCGACGACGTGGAGCAACAGACCAAAGGGATGCGCTTCATGGGGCAGCGCTTCGTCCCCGACGCCTACATCTTCCGCCAGCTCATGTACCGCAACGTGGGCACTTCGGACGACCGTCGCGGCCTCCCCAAGGGGCTGGACATCCCGGCGGCTATGGGCTCCGAGCGGGCCTACCGGATCCTGGAGCAGATGGGCGAGACCGATTACCTCAACTACACCGCCCAGATGGACAAGATGCGGACCTGGGTGGGGAGTTTGAGCGTGGCCGAGTGGACGGAGACCCTCTACAACTCCTGGCTCTACAGCTTCCAGCCCCTGCTCCGGCCCCATGTCGGGGAGGCGGGCTACCCGGCCTTCATGCAGTCGCCCGCCTGGGTGGACAAGCAACTGAACGCTGTCCTGGGTAGTTGGGCCGAGCTCAAGCACGACACCATCCTCTACGCCAAGCAGGCCTACGCCGAGATGGGCGGCGGACCCCCGGCCCCGGAGCCGGTGCCCCCCAAGGGCTACGTGGAGCCGGTGCCCCACTTCTACGCCCGCCTGGCCGCCCTCACCGCCATGACCCGCGAGGGCCTGAGCAGCCGGGGCATGTTGGACGAACAGGACGGGGACAGCCTCCGGCGCCTGGAGGAGCTGGCCGATGCTTTCCGGGTGATGGCGGAGAAGGAGCTCCGGGGTGAGCCCCTCACCGAGGAGGAGTACACCCTGATCCGCTACTACGGCGGGGAGCTGGAGCACCTCACCATGGCCGCCGCCGACACCGAAGGCGAGGTCGGCGGCCGCGCCTTCATGGAGGAAGAGCCCCAGGCGGCCGTCGTTGCCGACGTGGCCACCGACCCTTGGCCGGTGGGTGTCGTCCTGGAAGAGGCGGTGGGGCGAGTCAACGTCATCTACGCCGTGGTGCCGGTGGTCGAGGACGACGGCAGTGTCTACCTCCAGGTGGCCAAGGGCGGCGTCTTCTCCTACTACGAGTTCCCCTGGCCCATGGACGACCGCCTGACGGACGAGAAGTGGCGGCAGATGCTGGACGAGGGCCAGGCTCCGCCCCTGCCGGAGTGGACGGGCAGCTTCCTCGTCGAAGAGGGCGAGACCAGCGACCTCACCACCGCCGTCTTCGCCTTCGAGGATGGCCTCACCTCCGCCTACTGGACCCTCGATCCCCAGGGGATCCGGGCCGCCGGACCGGAGGTCCTGGAGCAGTTGCGCTCCGAGCTGGAAGCTCTGCGAGCGGAGAAACACTTCGTCGGCCACCAATTGGTCAGCACCGGGTTCCGCTCCTTCGACCGCCAGTCCGAGGACGTGGCCGTGGTCACCGTGCGCGAGACCTGGCAGGACGAACTGTATCAGATCGGCGACTTCCCGGGCGACCCGGCGGGCGCCGCCCTGGCCCAGCGAGGGCCCTATACCCTGGACGTGACCTACACCCTGGAGCGGGGCGAGGCCGGCTGGCTGGTGACCGGGGTCGTGTACGCCGATGCGCCCCCGGACTGGTAGAGACATGAGAGGCGACGGGGCACCTTCGAGCCCCTACATGGGCTGTTCCGCATTGCACTTTCGGCATATGTGATGGCGGTTGTCGCCCAGGGAGGCCGGCCATGACGGCCAGAGTGAGGAAGCAGTTCAGCATAGATCGAGATCAAGAGGAGCGTCTGAAGAAACTAGCCGCGGAGAGCGGGGCCGGCGAGGCCGAGATAATCCGTTCGGCTCTGGCACGGTTTCTCGACGCTCCCGACTTCCCCTTCCTCAATGATGCCATGTGGGAGAGGGAGGTGGAGTTCATCGAGGGACTGATAGCGCTAGGTCCCGTGGATGGGCGGCGAACCTGGCGTCGAGAGGAAGCATATGAGGCCTAGGCCCCGCCTAGGCTCATGAGACGCGGCGGAGGTGGCAGGTGGAGACCGTAGTGGTCAAACTCAGCGAACGCCAACCGGATGGTTCTTCCCAAGGCCGCTCGTGAGGCCCTGGGGGTGAAGCCCGGGGAGCGCATGCTGGTGGTGATCGAGGGCCGTGAGGTACGACTCCTCCTGGCCGAGCCTGAGAGCTGGACGGACTACATATTCGGCTTGGG
>JBBQIE010000232.1:0-4885 GCA_038324625.1 Anaerolineae bacterium
GGAGGGCGCCTGCGCGCCGGGCGTCGGCCACTAGGCACGGCAGTGTCCGCTGCGCCGACGCACACTCACGCCGGCATCCGTGTCCGCGTAGGCGGACACTCGGCCGTAGGCCCTCCAGCCCCGACCTCGGTCGAGGGGGCCACACGCGCACGTTGTCCGGACTATTTCGTCAATCCTCATAATGGTCGGGGCTACGGTGGGGCAAAGCCGGCCTGCG
This sequence comes from Anaerolineae bacterium, assembly GCA_038324625.1. Lineage (GTDB taxonomy): Bacteria > Chloroflexota > Anaerolineae > DRVO01 > DRVO01 > JBBQIE01. The sequence goes on from JBBQIE010000232.1 coordinate 218, forward strand.
CCGGCTGAGAGTGGTCCCAGCCCGTGTAGACGGGCTTCGCTCCTCGTAGCTCGGACCATTTATGGCCGGGCGGGCGTCCGGTCGCACAACGGGTCGCTTACCTGCTCAATCCTCATTATGGCCGGGTGGCCCTCGGCAGACGATTACCGGCCTATTTCGACAACCTGCATCAGCCCCCCGCTCTCCTCTCCACCGCCTGGCCGCCGCCCGATATCACTCGGACCAGGACAGCTCTAGCTCGATCTACGTGAAAGAAGAGACCCTTTGGGGGTGTTTCTGAGTGCCGGCGCCAACGGCCACGAGGGCCTATACCACCGGTACTCCGTGGATACCTGCCCTTGTCAGGTCGCCTCCTCACATCGCTGGCTCGGACTCCCGCCGGCGGGAGACTATGGGCTCCTGGGCGGAGCGGGAGTTGTACACCTTCGAGTACGCTGGTACCGAGTCCACCAACCAGACGTTGCCGCCGATGACGCAACCCCGGCCGATGACCGTGTCTCCTCCCAGGATGGTGGCCCCGGAGTAGATCACCACGTCATCCTCGATGGTGGGATGCCGTTTCTTGCCTCGAAGCTGCCGCGATACGCTCAAGGCCCCCAAGGTCACGCCCTGGTAGATCTTCACTCGGTCCCCGATGATGGTAGTCTCCCCGATGACCACCCCGGTGCCGTGGTCAATGGCGAAGGAGCTGCCGATGGTGGCCCCGGGGTGGATGTCAATGCCGGTGCGATGGTGAATGTACTCGCTCATGATCCGCGGCAGGAGGGGCACCTCCCGCTGATGAAGAAAGTGCGCCAGGCGGTGTACGGTGATGGCCGCCACCCCAGGGTAGGCCAGGATCACTTCGTTGGCGCTCTGAGCGGCGGGGTCCCCGGCCAAGGTGGCTTCCACGTCCAGTTGTAGTTGGGCACGCAGATCGGGAATGGTCTCGATCAGGGCCAGAGCCGTGCTTCGGGCCCGCTCCCGGCACTCGGGGATGCGCTCGCAGCGGTCGTACTCCCGGCACTCGAAGCACAGGCAGCGGTTGATCTCACCGCTCAAGTGCTGGTAGACCCACACCGCCCTTTCCCCGGTGAGGTAGGGCAAGGCCAACTCCTCCACGGCGTCCTCTTCGTAGTAGCCGGGGAAGAGAATCGTCTGCAGCACCCGCAGGATCTCGATGATGTGCCGTTGCGAGGGGATGTCCGCCCCGTTCGCCTGGTTGATGGCGCCCACCACCTCGTAAGAATCGAGGATCGCCGAGACCGCTTCCTCAATACGCTCTGACTCACCTAATCCATTCATCAACCTAACTCCCTCATGGGCAACTGCCGGATAAGCCTCCGATTCGGGCCAGGGTCGCCGCGTTGCCGGGTCCAGCCTACATAGTATCGCCGACCGGCTCCGGCCACCGCAACCTGGCCGGCCCCGCGGTCCTCGGACCTAAGCCGAGCCTGAGACTACCTCGATCACTCCCGAGACCATGCCCATCCAGCAACTGAACTTGTAGCGCCCCTCCCGCGTGGGGGTGAATTCGGTGACGGTAGTGCCCCCGGCCTGCAGCGGCACCAGGTCCGGGAGAAGCCCCCTGGCGATGATGGCGTTGGTACACCCGCTGACACCCCGATCCGTGATCTCCCAGCGTACCGGTACGCCGGCGCGGACACGAAAGAAGTTGGGAGTGTAAGCCGAGGCAGAGGCATCCATCCGGATCACCTGTGCCCCTTCGACGACCGGCGGCAGACTGGGGTCGGCTCCGACAAGGCTGGGGGTAGGCACCGAGCTGTAGACGGTGGCGCCGGCCAAGGCACTCACGGAGGTCGCCGAGTCACTCGCCGGGCCCCGGGAAGCGGCAAACACCCGGCCCCTGCCCGTGCGAATGTCGCTCAGGCTGGGGAGGCCCAGCACGTTCAACTGCCCATTCACAGCGTAGACGGCGAAAGCTACCACCAGGGCGCCGGCAAACACGGCGAAGCGTCCGGCCAAAGCCGGCCGAAGGGAAAGCCGGGTGGCCGAGATACCGATCCCCAGCAGAGAAGGCAAGGTGCCCAAAGCGAAGGCCGTCATTATGAGAGCGCCGCGGAGGGGGCTGCCCGAGAGTACCGCCAGACCCTGGGCGCTGAGGGTGAACCCACAGGGAAGGAAGAAGGTCAGAGCCCCCACCACGAACGCTCCCCGCTGACGCCGGCCGGGGCCGCCGCCATCGCCAATGCGCGCACCGATGGCCTTGGGAAGAGCAAGATTGAAGCGGGTGAAGGGAGGCAGACCCATCATCTTCAGGCCGGTGACGGCCATTACTACCGCCACCAGCAGCACCAGAGCCGAGGCCACCGAGGGGGTGAGCATGAGGCGGCTGCCGGCGGCACCCAGCACCGCCCCGAGGAAGGAGTAGGAGAGCAGGCGTCCGGCGTTGAACCAGATCGGCGTGCCTAAGGCGGTGGTGTGGCCCTCGCTCCCAGGCCCGGCAGCCGGCTGCGACCCACACAACGTGAGAAGCACCCCTCCTGCCAGGGCGGCGCAACTGGACACCCCGGCCAGCAGGCCAAGCGCGAAGATCGCCGGCAGAGAGGAGTCCACCGTCGGATTAACCAATCCCGAGAGGCCCAGGCGTTCCAGCAGGGCCAGGCCAACCAGTACCCCGCCCGCCGCTGCCAGAGCCACGATCCGCTGACGATGGGGTGCCGATCCTGCCGGGGGCCGTTCCTCCGAGAACCGGTACCCTTGCTCGGCGAAAAGCCGGTTGAGAGCCTCCAGATCCGGTTCGCGCCCCGAGTGCCGGATGGTCACCTCGCCCCGGCCGGCGTCGGCCTGGGTGGAGGCCACGCCGGGAAGGCGGGCCAGCTCTCGCTCTACCACCAGTTCACACGAGGGGCAATGCATGCCCTGCACGAAATAGTGGCGTTCCTGAAGCTGCTGAGAACGGCGCTTCTTACTCATGCCCCTGACCTACCTCCGCCGAGACGCGGCGACGACGGATGTCGGCTCGATACCGAGCCCAGTCACGATGGTAATGTAGATGACCGAAACGGTCAAGATTGCCCGGCGACTGAACGAGTTCAGCCCATTTACCTGAGCTGCAACCGGCTGTATACTCTGTCCCTGGGCCCGCGGATGTACCGGGGAGGTGACCATGAACGACCGCGAGCGCTTTCTCGCCTGCATGAACTACCAGCCGGTAGACCGCACCCCCTGGTGGGAACTCTGGTACTGGCGCGAGACCATCGAGCGTTGGGAGGACGAAGGGCTCCCCGCCGACGTGCATCTCGAGCAGTACTTCGGGGTGGACCGGCGCGACAGCATGGGCGTCACCGTGGGCCTGGTGCCCGGCTTCCGCCTGGAGACCCTAGAGGAAACGGAGGAGTACCGCATCTTCCGCGACCGAAACGGCGTCACCCGGCAAGAGTTCAAGACCAAAGGCGACCTCACCATGCCCAAGTGGCTGCGCTTTCCCATCCAGAACCGCGACGACTGGGAGCGCGACTTCAAGCCCCGGCTCAACCCCGAGTCACCCTGCCGCTATCCCCTCCGCTGGGAGGAGATGAAGCGGCTCTGGGCCGACCGCGACTACCCCCTCTCCATCAGCGCCGGTAGCATCTACGGTTGGATCCGCAACTGGATGGGCTTCGAGACCGTGTCCGTCACCCTCTACGACGACCCCGAGTGGATCCAGGAGATGATGGACTACCTCGCCGACCACATGGTGGCCGTCATCACCCGCGCCGTGGAAGAGGTGGACATAGACTACGCCACCATGTGGGAGGACATGGCCTACAAGACCGGCCCTCACCTCTCCCCGGCCATGTTTCGTCGCTTCATGCTCAAGCCCTACCAGAAGATCACCTCCTGCCTGCGGGACCACGGGGTGGACCTCATCTTCGTGGATTGCGACGGCAACCCGGAGGCCCTGGTGCCTCTCTGGCTGGAGGCGGGAGTGAACGGGCTCTACCCCCTGGAGCGCGCCGCCGACGTGGACCCGGTGGGTTGGCGGCGGAAGTTCGGGCGCGAGCTCCGGCTCATCGGGGGGATAGACAAGCGGGCCATGGCTGCCGGCCCCGAGGCCATTGACGCCGAGCTGGACAACGTGGCTCCCCTCTTCGCCGAGGGCGGCTTCATCCCCTGGTGCGACCATCTGGTCCCACCCGACGTTCCCTTCCAGAATTATCTATATTACGTCGAGCAGATGAAGAAGAAGACCCTAGAGGTCTCGGAGACCTCTAGGGTCTAGGCGCGGTGGCCCATAGCGTCCGCCTGCCCGACGGCCGAGCCCTGGCCTATGCCGAGTACGGAGACCCTCGGGGGATGCCGGTGCTCTACTTCCACGGCGCCCCCGGCTCCCGCCTGGAGCATCCCCTGCCCGCCGGCCCCGGCGATCTCCCCGGCGTGCGAGTGATCACGGTTGACCGACCCGGCTACGGGCTCTCCGACTTCCTTCGCGGACGGCGCCTGCTTGACTGGCCGGAGGATGTAGCTGCCCTGGCCGACCGCCTGGGTATCGGGCGCTTCGCCGTGGTGGGCCTCTCCGGCGGGGGGCCACATGCCGCCGCCTGTGCCTATCGGATGCCCAATCGGCTGACCAGGGTCGGCCTGGTCAGCAGCATGGCTCCCCTAAACCGGCCTGATGGCACCGCCGGCCTGGGATGGGCCATGCGCCTGGCCTTCACCCTGGGCCGACGGCTGCCGGCGCTGCTG
>JBBQIE010000233.1:0-4830 GCA_038324625.1 Anaerolineae bacterium
TGTCATGCCGAACGCAGCGCTTTCCAGCGGAGTGAGGCATCTACTCCGTGGGGCAAAGACCCCTCACTTTGTTCGGGGTGACAGGGGAATTGGGCGTGACGGCAAGCAAGCAGAACCCGGCCCCCAACTTGAGATGCCCCCCGCACCCATCGGGGTAGATGCCGGGCGGTCCACCGTGTATACTTCCATGCACCATGTGCCGATACACCATAAGCGACAGCAGTGCCGTGGGGAGGTAGCCATGCGGCGGTCCGGGATGCCGGTGCTCCTGGTGTTGATAGGATTCCTGCTCGGGGGGCTGGTGGCGGTCCAGGCCCAAGAGCGGATCTTCATACCTTTCGTGGTCCAGGCCGGATCGCAAACCGGCGGGGTTGAGGCCATTAACTTGCATCAGACGGTCGCCGGCGGGCTGCTGGGCTTCTTCGGCGAGGTCAGCAACGACACCGCCTCCGCCATCCGGCTGCACGGGGTGACCGTGTACCTGCTCGACGGCACCGGAACCCCGGTGGGGAACGTCGGCACCCTCGCCGGCCTGGACCAGGTCATCCCACCCGGCGAGAGGCTCCCCTTCCTGGCCTACACCGAGGAGCCGGTGGCGGACTGGGTCACCTACCGGGCCAGCGCCGAGTGGGAGCCCACTGAGTACCTTGCCGTCCTCTCCCAGCAGTTGCGCCGGATTCCAGAGGGATGGGCCATAGACGTGAGGGTTCGCAACCAGCATTCCGCCGGCGTGAGTGGCCCCCTGGTGGTGGGCACTCTATATGGGCCGGCCGGCAAGGTGGTGGGCTACAATTGGGCCGCTCCCGCCCTGGGATTCCCCGATCCCCTGGCCCCAGGGGACGAGTTTACCGCCACCGTGACCTTCCGCCGCGACGACATCTATGCCTACGACCCCCCCGTGGTGCCGTCGGGGTACGGAGCCGTGGCCGTTCCTTAGAAAAGACCCTCGCCCCGTCGGCCCGCCGCAAGCCTGGCTGCGCCGGCGGCAACGGCAGACAGGCCGGAGAACCAGAGCAGCCTCTGACTGAGGCCTCAGTCAGAGGCTGCTCTGATAGTGCAGGCGGGGGTGCATGGGAGTCGAACCCACCGGGGCTACCTCTAGGGCGCCCCCGACGGTTTTGAAGACCGCGGAGCCCACCGGGGCCCATCCACCCCCTCACGGCCAACTGTACGCCTCCCGGAATCCCCAGTCAAAACGCCGATCAGATCGCCATTCTCGTTGACACTCCGGAGAGGCGAGTGCTATAATTCCGCTCGGTCTGAGGCAAGGCGGGGATTTCCCCGGCAACATATGGATTTTCGCGGAGGAAAGCGGATGAATCGGCCCTGGCAAGCGTTCTGTAAGCTGGGAATTGTGCATTTCATGATCTACCCGTCGGTGATGCGCGGCGAAGGCCCTATCCTGGAAACGGCCCGCAAGATCGCCGAGGATGACTTCTTCGAGGTGATAGAGATCGCCCCGGTCAAGGACACGGCGGTCCTCAAGGACCTCAAGGCCCTGGCGGAATCGGCCCACATGCAGATCGGCTTCGGGGCCCAGCCCGGCATACTCATCAACAAGCTCAACCTGGCGGCTCTGGACGAGGGTGAGCGCACCAAGGCCGTGGACAACGTCAAGAACAGCATTGACCAGGCCTACATGGTGGGGGCTCGCATCCTGGCCCTGCTCGACGGCCCCAATTCCTACCCGGGCCCGGAGAAGGTGGACCAGGCCAAGGACGCCATCGTCAAGTCCCTGGGTGAGTTGTGCCAGTATGCCCAGGACAAGTCCAAGGCCAACGGCTACACCCTCTGGATCTCCCTGGAGAACTTCGATTCCGACATCGAGAAGAACTCGTTGCTCGGCCCCACCGCCCTGGCGGCGGAAGTCATCGGCCGGGTCAAGAAGGAGCACCAGAACGTCGGCCTGACGGTGGACCTCAGCCACCTGCCCCTCCTGAAGGAAAGCGCCAAGGAGGCCCTAACAGCGGCGGCCGAGCACGTGATCCACATTCACGTCGGCAACGCCATCATGCACAACAAAGAGCAGGAAGGCTACGGCGATCAGCACCCCGGCTTCGGAGTCCCAGGCGGGGAGAACGACGTGCCCGAGTTGGTCGCCTACCTGAAGGCCCTGTTCGAGATCGGCTACTTCTCCAAGAAGCTGCCCACCCCCATGCCGGTGGTGACCTTCGAGGCCAAGCCCCTCTCCCACGAGACCGCCGAGGTGGTGATCGCCAACCTCAAGCGGACCTGGCGCGAGGCTTGGGCCAAGCTGGAGTTGTAGGAACCTAACCCCCCCGCGGCAGGCGCTGCGCTTCTGCCTATTACCCCCTTCCCTGCGAAGGAAGGGGGAGCAAGACCTCCCCTCTCCGTGTCGGAGAGGGGCCGGGGGAGAGGTTCTCGCCCCACCCAAACGAACACCAACCAGAATTAGGAGGATTTTGCAATGGCGTACGACCTGAAAGGCTTCAAGTTCGATTCCACCGATTTCTTCTGCCAGGACATGAAGGATGCCATCACCGAGGTTCGGGTGGATCGCCCCAACATCGTCCAGGCCGAGGCCATGGCCCGTCAGAAGCGTAACACCCTGACCACCAACGGCAAGCTGGCCATCCTCGCCACCGACCACCCGGCCCGCCGCGTCACCGGCGTGGGCAGCGAGTCCTTCCTCATGGCCGACCGCCTCGGCTACATGGGCCGAGTGCTCCGAGTCATGGCCGCCAGCGAGTTCGACGGCGTCATGGGCCCCACCGACGTCATCGAGGACCTCTTCATCGTCAACTACCTGGTGCGGCAGGGCGGCGGCCCTTCCTTCCTGGACAACAAGGTCATCATCGGCTGCATGAATCGCGGCGGCCTGGCCGGCACCGTCTGGGAGATGGACGACCGCATGACCTCCTTTACCGCCGAGAGCATCGCTCGCCTGGGCCTGGACGGAGCTAAGATCATGTTCCGCCTCGACCCCGACAATGCCGACTCCTTGGCCACCATTGACTACTGCGCCCAGGCCATCAGCGACATGAACGCCTACGGCCTGCCCACCTTCCTCGAGCCCCTGCCCATGCGGAAGGACGGTGCCAAGTACACCACCCTCAAGCAGGCGGACGAGCTGGCCCGGATCGCCGGCGTCGCCAGCGCCCTGGGCGACACCTCCATGAACCTGTGGCTGAAGCTGCCCTACGCCGACGGCTACGAGCGGGTGGCCAACGCCACCACCCTGCCCATCCTCATGCTGGGCGGTGAGGCCAAGGGTGAGGCCACCCCCCCCCGCAACGAGTTCGCCAACCGCATGAAGATCGGGGGCAACGGGCGCGGGGCCCTGGTGGGCCGCAACGTCCTCTACCCCGGCGACGACGACCCGATGGCGGTGGCCATGGCCATCCAGAAGATCGTCCAGGACGGCATCACCGCCGAAGAGGCGGTGGACTACCTCCAGAGCATCCGCGGCGAGAACATGGACCTGCTGCACCGCTACATGGACTGCGAGTGCTGCGGTTGCGACGGCGAGTGCGGCGAGGGTTGCTGCGAGGAGTAGGCACTAACGGCTGGAGGCGGCTTTCGCCCCAGTAGAAACGGACCCACATGGAGCCACCGGCCCCCGCCCCGCGGTGCGGCCGGTCGGCTCCTGTTACTATCTGAAGCGGGAGAATGACGATATGGCAGACAAGCTCAAGGGCAACCTGGTCGTGGCCCAGTCCGGCGGCCCCACGGCGGTGATCAACGCCTCCGTGGCCGGGGTGGCCGAGGAAGGCTTCAAGAACGAGGGCACCATCACCGGGGTCTACGGCTCTCTCCACGGCATCGAGGGTATCCTCTACGAGGACCTCATTGACCTGGGCCAAGAGGACCGCTCCACCATCAGCCTCCTGACCCGCACCCCGGCGGCGGCCCTGGGATCGTGCCGGCACAAGCTCACCGAGGCCGACTACGACCGCATCCTCGATGTCTTCAAGGCCCACGACATCCACTACTTCTTCTACATCGGCGGCAACGACTCCATGGATACCGCCTACCGGGTGAGCAAGCTCGGGGCCGAGAAGGGCTACGAGATCCGGGCGGTGGGCATCCCCAAGACCATTGACAACGACCTGGCCTTCACCGATCACTGCCCCGGGTTCGGCAGCGTGGCCCGCTGGGTGGCCAGCTCGGTGCGGGATGCCGGCCTGGACACGGAAGCCATCGGGGTGGTGGACAAGATCAAGATCGTGGAGATCATGGGCCGCAACGCCGGCTGGATCACCGCCGCCAGCGCCCTGGCCCGGGACCACGAGGACGCCGCCCCCCACCTGATCTACGTCCCCGAGAAGCCCATCAACATGGACCGCTTCCTGGGAGACGTGCAGAACGTCTACGACCGCCTGGGCCATTGCCTCATCACCGTCTGCGAGGGAGTCAAGGGCGAGGACGGCAAGCCCCTCATGGCCTCCACCTCCGCCATCAATCTGGACTCCTTCGGCCACGCCCAGATGGGCGGCGTCGCCGACTACCTCTGCGGGGTGATCGCCGACCGGCTGAAGCTCAAGGCTCGCTTCGACAAGCCGGGCACCATCCAGCGGGTGTCGGTCGCGCTGCAGTCCCCGGTGGACCGAGATGAGGCCTACGGGGCCGGCGCCGAGGCGGTACGACAGGCGCTCTCCGGGACCACGGGCAAGATGGTCACCATCGAGCGCCTGAGCGACGATCCCTACAAGAGCGGCTATGGGCTGGCGGATCTGGCCGCGGTGGCCAACGCCGAGAAGCTCATCCCCGATGAGTATCTGAGCCCGGCGGGGAACGATGTCACCGATGCCTTCGTCAAGTATGCCCGCCCGCTGATCGGCGGCCCATTGCCGGAGTACGCCTACCTGA
>JBBQIE010000234.1:0-4825 GCA_038324625.1 Anaerolineae bacterium
GGCACTTCATCGAGGATGTAGCGCAGGGCCAGGGCACTCCCCCCCATGTACATCCGGTAGAAGGTGTCGGAGGGTTCCTCGATCTTAGTGGTTCCGGTGGTCAGATCAACGTGCAGGATGCGTCCCGCGTATCCATTGGGCACCTAACGTCCTCCTACATATCTGGTAGACGCCAACGCAGAGTGAGAACGGGGCAAGCGCCGCTGGTGAGCGACGTGAGCCCCGTCCGCCTCGGTGGCATCTCCTGCTTTCGGCTGGCCGGCTGAGGGCTAGCCGGCCCCGCCTTCGGCCGCCCGCTTGAGGCCGTTGAGCCACTCGCGGCAGGCGTCGGCGGCCTCCTGTTCGCTCTTGGACTTCCTCAGCGAGGCCATGAACCCGGACACCTCATGCATCCCGGAGACCTTGGTCCTCTCGCCATCGGCCTGCATCTGGAGTCGCTGGCGGGTGTTGTTGTCGGATCGCCAGGCGAGCGTCTTCAGGCGCTGCACCTCAGTCACGGTTCCCACCAGGGGCTTGCCGTCGTAAACGTACTGGAACGTGGCCCCGGGGTAGAACTCCTCTCCCTGGAGCATGCGACCCTGGGTGATCTTCGAGTTCCAGGTAGGCCAAGTGGTCACGTCTCCCACCAACGACCAGACCTTACTCGGTGGCGCTTCGATCACGACATCCTGACGGGCTTCGGCCATGGTACCACCTCCGGCTCCATTGCTATACCGTGCGAACGCTAGCGCAACGATTGGGGATATGATAGCACAAACGGCGCCGGATTCAAGGGCTACAGCGTGCCGCATGCAAATCCATCCGACCCGAGCCTGAACTTGATCATACCCCCAGGGGTGCCCTAGTATTGCCGTCGTCACCTTCGGCGTGGTCATCAGGGTGCCCGCCGCATATATGGACGGAGGTCGTGATGAAGATAACTGTCGAGCGAGACGAGTGCATCGGTTGCGGCAACTGCGTGGATATCGCCCCCGATGTCTTCGAGTTGGACGATGAGGGTCTTTCCAAGGTCACTAACCCTCAAGGGGCGGACGACGATACTATACGGGAGGCGGCGGAGAGCTGCCCGGTGGACTGCATTCTGCTGTTCGACGATGAGGGCAACCAAGTCTACCCCTAGCCATTCCGTGGGCCCGCGCCCCGGTACGGGGCTCGGCGACCGGTAGTCCAGCCAAGGGTCCGGGCATTCTGGCCGGGCCCTTCCTGTCCCTCCGGTGGCGGCGGGAAGGGGGGTCTGGGGCGCCGGGGAAGGGGAACGCCCCGGCGAGCGGCCTTTGCAGTAGAGTGACCGATATGTTATAATTAGCTTTGTATAGGATCGTCGCGAGAAGTGGGGCCAACCCACTTCTTCTGTTGTCGGGGTGTTTGCACGCGGAGGACAAGGGCGATGAAGAGCGAATTCATGCTGGCGATAAACGAGCTGTGTACGGAGCGGCAGCTACCGCGTGAGGTCATCATTGATGCTATCGAGGCCGCGCTCGTTTCCGCCTATAAGAAGGATCATGGCGGGGAGGTGCGGGCCTGGATTGACCCGGAGAGTGGACAGGCGCACATCTACACCGCTCACATGGTGGTCTCCTCGGTGGAGGACCCTCAAGAGCAGGTCTCACTGGAGGAAGCCCGCAAGATCCGCCCAGACGCGCAGGCGGGCGAGATGCTGGAGATGGAGACCACGCCGCGCGATTTCGGCCGCATTGCCGCTCAAACCGCCAAGCAGGTGATCGTGCAGCGCATTCGCGAGGCGGAGAGGAACGCCCTCTACGGCGAATTCGCCGACCGCAAGAATGAGATCGCCAGCGCTACGGTGCAGAGCCTGGGGCCGCACGGGGTGACTCTCAATCTGGGGCGGGCGGAGGCGGTTATGCCTCCCAGCGAGCAGATCCGGGGTGAGCACCTGCGCCCTCATAGCCGGGTGCGGGTGTACGTGGTGGGGGTGAAGGATGGCCCACGCGGGCCGGAGATCCTGGTATCGCGGGCCCACCGGGACATGCTCAAGCGCCTCATGGAGTTGGAGGTGCCGGAGATTCACAGCGGGGCGGTGGAGATCCGGGGTATCGCCCGGGAGGCGGGAAGCCGCTCTAAGGTGGCGGTGGTGGCCACCCAACCGGGGGTGGACCCGGTGGGCTGCTGCGTGGGAATGCGGGGAATGCGCATTCAGAGTATAGTGAATGAGCTGGGTGGCGAGAAGATAGATGTGATCGAGTGGAGCCCGGATGCCTCCACCTTCATCGCCAACGCTCTCAGTCCGGCCAAGGTGCTCAACGTCATCCTGGAAGAGCGCGAGGATGGACGGACCGCTACGGTGATCGTCCCCGACCGCCAGTTGTCCCTGGCTATTGGCAAGGAAGGGCAGAACGCCCGGCTGGCGGCGCGGCTTACGGGCTGGCGCATAGACATAAAGCCGGCTTCCACGGCTGCGGTGGAGGCCTTCCGGGCCATTGGCCTGGATGACGAGCCGGAGAGTGAGGAAGACCTCCTAAGGGCAGCCGAGGCCCTCCTTCGGGGAGGTCCCCCTGCCGTGGAGGCGGAGAAAGAACCGGCGGTAGCTGAAGAGCCGGAGGAGCCGAGCGAGCCTGGCGAGGCGTCCCCGGAGGACGCCGACGAATTGGCGGTGGACTCCGATGAGCCGGAGAGTGAGATCTCGGTGACCGAGGAAGATGCGGAGACGGAGCCGGAGTAGGCCGCGTCGGTCCGGAGAGAGCGGGCGTTGAAAGGAAAGCAGAAGGCGAAAAGGGTACCGCAAAGAACGTGCGTGATCTGCCGCATGGTGATGCCCAAGCGCAACCTGATCCGGATCGTGCGCACCCCGGAGGGGAAGGTCGCGGTGGACCCCCGAGGCAAGCTCGCCGGACGGGGGGCCTACCTCTGTGCCCGGGAGGGATGCTTTGCCGGCAAGAGAGCCAGGGACGCCATCGCTCGGGCGCTGGAGATCGGGCTTCCCGAGGAGGAATGGTTGGCCCTGGGCGGCGAGCTTGTCGCCCTAGCGGCGGAGCGGGCCCCCGCCCTGAGTCAGGACGCGGAGAGAGTTGAAGACCACCCCGCGGTGGTCCCCGGAGGAAGTGTATGAGGAAACCAGAGATACTCAGGAACGGAAAGCCCGGCGGGGCCCCAGCCGGTGTCCCAGCCGAGAAGACCATGGCGGCGCGGGGGGTGAGGAAGGCGGGAGATGTGGTAGAAAGCGGGGACTCCGATTCTGAGTCCAAGGGTCCGCGCCCCCGACGGCGCTCCCGACCGCGACGGTCGGATGATGCCGCCGCCCGGACGGCGACCGCCAAGCCGGCGGTTCCCTCGGTGGTCATCCCGGACAGCATTACCGTCCGCGAGTTGGCCGGTTTGCTGGGCGGCAGCCCTATTGACGTCATCAAGGTGCTGATGGCCAACGGGGTATTGGCCAACATCAACCAGCCTATTGACTTCGACACCGCAGCGGTGGTGGCGGCGGAGATGGGCTTTGAAGTGGGAGAGGCGAAGCCCGAGGCGCCCGAGGCCCAGCCGGATGAGCCCGAGCTGGAGAAGGTGGCCCCGGTCAAGAGCACCAAGACCAATTTCTACACCGCTGAGGCCGATGAAGATCTGAGCACTCGCCCACCCATCGTTACCGTCCTCGGTCACGTGGATCATGGCAAGACCACGCTTCTTGATGCCATTCGCAAGACGAACGTGGTGGCCTCCGAAGCGGGGGGTATCACTCAGACCATCGGCGCCTATCAGGTGGAGTACAACGGGCGCCGGATCACCTTCATAGATACCCCGGGCCACGCCGCTTTCACGGCTATGCGCGCCCGCGGCGCCCGCGCCACGGACGTGGCGGTTCTGGTCGTGGCCGCCGACGATGGAGTGATGCCCCAGACCCGAGAGGCGGTGGACCACGCCAAGGCGGCTCAGGTGCCCATCGTGGTGGCCCTGAACAAGGTGGACTTGCCCGGCGCCAATCCGGAGCGAGCCAAGCAGCAACTGTCTGATCTGGGCCTGACCCCGGACGAGTGGGGTGGCGACACCCTGCTAGTGGGAGTGTCGGCTCTACGAGGCCAGGGCATTGACGAGTTGCTCGAGGCCATTCTGCTTCAGGCCGAGGCCGCCGAAGGGCGGGCCAATCCCAACTCCCCGGCGGCGGGCACGGTCATCGAGTCGGTGCTCGATCGCTCTCGGGGACCGCTGGCGACGCTCCTAGTGCAGAACGGCACCCTCCATGCCGGCGATACGGTGGTGGTAGGGACCATCTGGGGCCGGGTGCGGGCCATGTTCGATGAGAACGGAGATCCGATCAAGGTGGCACCTCCCTCCACCCCGGTGCAGGTGATGGGGCTGAACGACATCCCTGAGGCCGGCAGCATCTTCAGAGCGGTGGAGAGCGAACGCGAGGCCAAGGAGATCATCGGCGACCGGGAGGATAGCGCCGCCGCGGCTCAGGGTCAGAGACGCCCTGTAAGCCTGGAGGAGTTGCTCGGGCGCCTGCAGTCGGGCGAGAGCGAGGAACTCAACATCATCGTCAAGACGGATGCTCAGGGCAGCATCGAGCCTATCGTCTCCTCGCTCAATCGGTTGGAGAGCGGCGATCGCAAGGTTCAAGTGCTGCACTCTTCCACCGGCACCATCGGTGAGAATGACGTGAACCTGGCCGCGGCCAGCGACGCCATCATTGTTGGGTTCAACGTGGGCGCGGACGGCGCCGCCCGTCGGACCGCCGACGCCACCGGGGTGGAGATCCGTACCTACGACATCATCTACCGTCTGGTTGAGGACATGGAACGGCTGCTGGCCGGCATGGGCGAGCCCACTTACGAGCCGGTCCAGATGGGCGAGGCGGAGGTGCGGCAGGTGTTCA
>JBBQIE010000235.1:0-4822 GCA_038324625.1 Anaerolineae bacterium
CTGGTGGTGGTCCTGGGGCTGATCCCCCTGTGGGCCGGCTTCGATCTGCGTGCCCCTCTGGCCACCGCCGCCCTCAGCGCCCTCCTGGCCGGGGTCTTTTTGACCCTGACCGTCCTCAGCGCCCTGGAGCTGGTGGGGGGCAGCGGTGACCCTACTGGCGGCACCTACATCCTGGTGCGGGAGGTGCTGGAGGGGCCCACCGGCTTCCTCACCGGCTGGACTCTCCTGGCGGCGGGGATGGCCCTGGCCGCCGCCTTGTCCCACTTGGCGGTGTTACACCTCCAGGCCCTCCTGCCCTTCCTAGAAGGTCCGGACCCACGCTTCTTGGCCCTGGGGCTGGTGGCCGCCATTCTACTGATTCGCCTGGTCCTGGGAGCGTACCGGCTCGACTGGCTGTGGTGGCTGCCCTTCCTGGTGCTGATCGTGGTCGGGGTGGGCACGGCTCGGATGATGGGACGACCCTCGTTGGCGGAGACCCGCGGCAGCCTGCCCGCCATCGCCGCCTGGCTGGCCCTGGGGTTCGCCGCCCTGGAAGCCACCTTGAGGACCCACCGTCGCAAGCCCGACCCGACGGACCGGCTGCCCCTGGCCCTGGCGATGGTCCTCTTCGCCCTGATGGTATCGGCGGTGGTGGCCCTACCGGCCTTGGACCGAGCCCGAGGCTTCGGTGCCCCCACCCGCCTGGCCAACCTCCTGGGCCTGGCCGCCGGGGGAGTCTCCGGCCTAGGCACGGGCATGGTGGCTTTCGCCCTGATCCTGGCCGTGGACGCCGCCGCCCAAGGGGCGGTACGAGAGATAACGGCGCTGGCCCGCTTCGGGGCCCTGCCGGCCCCGGTGGCTCAGGGCTTCGGCCCCTCCGGGAGGGCCCCCGGGCCCCCGCTCCTGGTTCTAGGAGGGCAGGGGTTGATGCTCCTCCTATTGGGGCAAGAGGGCCTGGGGGAGTTTCTGCGCTGGGCCTGGCTGTTGCCGGCGGTGGCCCTGAACCTGGCCCTGATCTACAGCCGTCGCTTGGAGCCGGATCGTCGCCGTCCCTTCCGGGTACCCTTCCATCCCCTGGCCCCGGCCCTGGCTCTGGGCGCGGCCGCCCTGATGTTGGCGGGGCTGCCGGCGCGGGCCTGGATACCGGGGGGCGTCACCCTCGCCCTGGGGATGTTGGTCTACCTAGCCTACTCGCGGGTCCATCAGGCCACCGCTCAGGTGGGGGAGTCGGTCTTCGCCTCCGAGGGAGTGCCGAAGAAGCCCGAGGGCGGCTACCGCGTGCTCTTGCCCCTTCGCACCGCCTCTACCCACGAGCGCCAGCGCATGTTTCCCTTGGCCCTGGCCCTGGCCGAGGCCCGTGGCGGCGACGTCCTCCTGCTTCGAGTGCTGCCCGTGCCCGACCCCCTGGCGGAGGAGGAAGGGCGGCGCCTGGCCAAGGAGCACGAGCAGCTGATGCGCTGGGCCATGACCACCGACGAGTCCTCGGAAAGGGTACATACCCTCACCCGCATGGATCGCAGCCGCTCGGAGGGCATCCTCGACACCGCCGTGGAGGCCGACTGCGACCTCATCCTTCTCACCTGGGAGGTCCCGGAGGAGGCGGCTCCCCTGGGCCGGGTGCTGGACCCGGTGACCCGCTGGGCCCCCTGCGACGTGGCCGTGATCGCCCGCCGAAAGGGGATGGAGGTCCCGGAGGAGGCCCACCGGGGGCGCATCCTGGTGCCCAGCGCCGGCGGCCCCAACGCTCACCTGGCCGCCGATCTGGCCCTGACCCTGGCCAAGCAGGAGGGCGGGGACGTCACCGTACTCTACGTGGCCGGCCCCAGCGCCTCCGAGGAGGACCTGGCCCAGGCCGACCAACGCCTGGAGGGGATGCTGTCCGCCTTCCGCTCTCAAGCGGAGGAGTTGGAGTTGGGCCCGGTAGAGCTGCACTCTAGAGTGGTGCGGGCCTCCCACATCGCCGAGGGGATCGCCGAGGCCGCCGACGACTACGATCTGGTGCTCATGGGGGCCTCGGAAGAGAGTATGCTGGACCGGATGCTCTTCGGCAGCATCCCAGAGCAGGTGGCCAGGCTCGCCAACCCTCCCCTGTTGATCGTGAGGCACTACCGGGGCCTGCCCCGCTTCTGGCTGCGACGCACCTGGGACGCCGTCTACGGCGCCTTCCCCAAGCTGACTGCCGAAGGCCAGATGGAAGTCTACCGCCCGGTCCGGCGGGGGGCTCGCCCCAGCGTGGACTTCTTCGTCATGATGGGGCTGGCCACCGTGATCGCCACCCTGGGGTTACAGCAGAACAGCCCGGCGGTCATCATCGGGGCCATGTTGGTGGCCCCCTTCTTCACCCCGGTGATTGCCCTCAGCCTGGGGATCGCCCGGGGGGATGGGCGGATGCTGCGGGTGGCGGCGGAGTCGGCCCTGAGAGGGGCCCTCCTGGCCCTGGGGCTGGCCCTGGTCATCGGGCTGCTGGCCCCGGTGCGGAATCTCACCTCGGAGCTGTTGGTCCGCACCCAGCCCAATCTGCTGGATTTGGCCATCGCTTTGGCCTCCGGGGCAGCCGGGGCCTACGCCGTCTCCCGCAAGGACGTGGCCTCATCCCTGCCCGGGGTGGCCGTGGCCGCCGCCTTGGTCCCGCCCCTGGCGGTAGTGGGCCTGGGGATGGGCTGGGGGAACTGGACGGTGGCCGGAGGGGCCCTGCTGCTCTTCAGCACCAACCTGATCGCCATCTCCCTGGCGGGGGCCATCGTCTTCCTGCTGGTCGGCTTCCGCCCCGCCCCCCGACCCGGGCGACAGACGCGCCTCCAGTACGCCCTGGTAGTGGTGATCGCTTCCCTATTGGTGGTGGCGGCACCCCTGGGCTGGGTATCGGCCCGGTCGCTGCGGGTACTCCGGGAGCAGCGGACAGCGAGGGCCGCCCTGACCGCCTCCCTGGAGGGCATTCGCGGGGCCCGGCTGGCCTCGGTGGAGGTGAACGAGGCCGGAGGAGAGGTAACGGTCACCGCCACCCTCTACCTGGCGGAATCGCTGTCGGAGAGCGATTCCGCCCTCCTGTCCACTTCCCTCACCGAGGCCCTGGGGCGGCCGGTGCGGTTGCGGCTGGTGCTCTGGCAGATCGTCGAGAGCGGCGGGAGCCGGTAATCCCCGTCGCTATTCACTGGCGCGACCAGGACTGAACTCATGGACCCTCTGATACTGGCCATCGCCGCCATACCCTCGCTGCTCCTGGCCGTGGCTCTCTACTTCCTCTCCCGGCGGTCCAGTGACGGGGCCGCCGCCGAGGAGGCCTGGCGGGCGGCGGGGGAGCACCTCCAGCAGACGCGCCTGGAGCTGCGCACCATCGCCGAGCGCGTCTCCCACCTGGAGGAGACCCAGAACCGGGTGGCCGGGGGCATCATCAGCCTGGACCGGAACCTGGCCCAGGCGGACGTGGCCAGTCGGAATCTGACCGAGATGACGGGGGCCATTCGCCAGGAGCTATCTCAGGCCAAGGGGGACCTGGTGTCCCTCCAGGCCCAGGCCCGGGCCCGGCAGGAACTGGAGCAACAGGTGGCCGAGTCCGTCCGCCGGCTGGAAACGGTGATCGCCGGCACCCATAGCAAGGGCCTGGCGGGGGAGAACATTCTGGAGGCGGTCTTCTCCCGGCTGCCGGTGGATTGGCAGGTGCGCAACCTGCGGGTGGGCAACCGGGTGGTGGAGTTCGCCCTGCGACTCCCCAACAACCTCATGCTCCCTATTGACAGCAAGTGGCCGGCCACCGACCTCCTGGAGAGGTTCGTCGAGTGCGGCGATATCGAGGAGCAGCTTCAGCTTCGGGGGCAGATCGAGAGCGCCGTGATGGCCAAAGCCCGCGAGGTGCGCAAGTACATCGAGCCCAGCGTCACCGTGGGCTTCGGAGTGGCCGCCGTCCCCGACGCCGTCTACGATCTCTGCTCCCGGGTGCAGACCGACCTGCTCCAGATGAACGTAGTGCTGGTGAGCTACAGCATGTTCGTGCCCTACCTGCTGCTGGTCTTCCAGACCACCCTGAAGTCCTCGCGGGACGTGGACCTGGACCGGCTCCTGAACCACGTGAGCAGCGCCCAGGAGAGCGCCGGACTGCTGCAGGCGGAACTCGAGGGCCGCTTCGCCCGTGGGCTCACCATGCTCAGCAATTCCCGCAACGACATGGCCGTCTACCTGGGGCGCATCAACAGTGGCCTGACCAGCTTGCAGGTGGCCGGGCCGGGGGCCGATCCCGGCTTGGGGCCGGCTCTCGGCGCTACCCCGGAGGAGGACTCCGTGCCCCCGGACGCCCCCTGAGCGGGTGGAATTAGGTGGACCGGGATGGACTGGGTGGACGGCCTCAGCCGTAGAAGGGGAACAGACGGGCGAATAGCTCCGGGGTGACTTTGCTGCCGTACTCGCAGAACTCCAGGGCCTCGGCGTAGCGGACCTTCTCGCCGGCTTCCGCGCCATACAGCCGCTTGAGCACCTCGCGAGAGCGGTCCGCCTCGTTCTCCATGCCCGGCAGCCACAGCCCTGCCATCCAGGTTCGGCGCTCCACCGGATCGGAAGGCACCTCTTCCAGGCGATTCATGTTGTAGGGCAGCCACTCGTACATCTGGGACTCGTGGCAGTTCAGCATGTCCACCTTGGTCTCGATGACGTCGTCAATGCTGATGGCCACCTGGGGGCGGAAGGCCGTCGGCTGGGTGAAGGTGTCCCCCCAGAAGGCGAACACCGGGTTATACTTGAGGTGAGGGGAAAAAGGGGCCACGTTGGGCACGGTGACGATGTAGGCGGCGTCCTGCACCAACTGCGAGGCCACCCGGTGGTCGGCCATGTAGTCGTTGGGCCGGTTGGTGAT
>JBBQIE010000236.1:0-4791 GCA_038324625.1 Anaerolineae bacterium
GGAGGGCGCAGCTCCGGGCTGAAGCCCTCCGCGGCGCCCCTACCATTGTCCGCCTCCAGCCCCTAGCGCCTCCGCCCCTAAACTGAGATACACCCGTTCCTCTGCAAGGATGGCCGAGAAGCCGAACCCGTGTTATCATTAGAACAGATGTGCGTATCAGGCCCTCCAGGTGGTTCGCTCTGAACGCACTTCGGTGGTATAATGACCTGTTGGCGCGGCACTTGCAGCTTCGTATGAGGGCATGTTCTGTATGGGGATCATTGACTCCATCTCCGAGGGCCTGGCCCTCGTCCGGCGCAGGCCACGAATCATGCTTATACCCCTGATCGTGGACTTGGGCCTGTGGCTGGCTCCCCGGCTATCGGTGCAGCCGCTGGTGGCCCGCCTGGCCGAGAGCGTCGGTCTTCCCGCGACCATGAGCGGACCGGAAGCCTACGACACCGTGGACCTTCTCCGGCAGTTCCTGTTGAGCTTCGGGGAGGGGTCGAATCTCCTCAGCCTGATCGGCAGTGGCTTGGTGGGTATCCCCAGCCTGGTTGGTGCCGGTGTGCCCTCGGGTCTGGCTCATCCGGGCGGACAAGTCGCCCTGAGCAACCTGTTCCTGGCCGCGGTCGTGGCTTTGATCCTGTCCGTGGTCGGCCTCCTGGTGGCGGCGGTGTACCTGACGGTGGTGGCCTCGGCGGTCCGGGGGGAAGCGCCAGCCCCGAGGGACGTGCTGGCCAAGGCCTGGCGAAATGGGGTGCGTCTCCTGGTGCTGGTGGGGGTGCTGATCGCGGTAGGGTTGGCCTTGGGCATCCCGGCGACGGTGGTGGTCACCGTGGTATCGCTCCTAAGCCCCACCGTGGCCGCCCTCACTATGAGCCTCCTGGGCCTGTTGGCCTTGTGGGCGGTGCTGTGGGTGCTGTTCTACTTGTTCTTCGTGGTGGATGCCATGGTGCTCCAGGAGATCGGTCTGCAAAGGGCCATACTCAATAGTGTGATCGTGGTGCGCTCCAGCTTCTGGCGCACCCTGGGGCTGGTTATCCTGCTCAACGTCTTGACCGCCGGGTTCACCTTGGTATGGGAGTGGGTGGCGGTGAGTGTGCCTCTCGGTATCCTGGTGGCCATCGCCGGCAACACGTTCATCGGTAGTGGATTGGTGGCCGCGAGCTTCGTGTACTATCGTGACCGGTACGAGGTCATCCGAGCCAGATTAGCGGCTTCTTAGGGAGGTTTGCAGTTGGCGGCAACGGTGGAGAAGCAGACGTACGGTGCCGAACAGATTCAGGTGCTGGAGGGTCTGCAGGCGGTTCGGCGGCGGCCGGGGATGTACATCGGCTCGACCGATATGCGCGGCCTCCATCACCTGGTATACGAGGTGGTGGATAACTCCATTGACGAGGCCCTCGCCGGTGTCTGTACCAGCATAGACATCGTCATCGCCGAGGACCTGTCGGTCACGGTCAGTGACAATGGGCGCGGGATTCCGGTCGGCATCCACCCTCAGACCGGGAAGTCCGCCCTTGAAGTGGTGCATACCATCCTCCACTCCGGGGGAAAGTTCGGCGGGGGCGGGTACAAGGTAGCCTCCGGCCTGCACGGGGTGGGGGTATCGGCGGTGAACGCCCTGTCTGAGTGGCTCGAGGTTACCTCCAGCCCCGATGGGCGAAGGCATCGCCAGCGCTACGAGCGGGGCGTGCCGGTCACGGAAGTGGAGGACGTCGGGCCCGCCGAGGGCACCGGCACCCTGACCCGTTTCCGGGCCGACCCGGAGATCTTCCCCGAGATTGACTACCGATTCGACATCCTGGTGCAGCGATTCCGGGAGATGGCCTTCCTCACCCGGGGGCTGCGCATCCACTTCCGGGACGAGCGTGACGACCGGGAGATAACCTTCTACTACCAGGGTGGCGTGTCCTCGTTCGTGCGCTACCTGAACAAGAACCGGGCCGTGGTCCACGAGCCCATCTACGTGGAGAAGGAAATGGACGATACTATGGTGGAGGCGGTGGTGCAGTACACCACCGGCTTCTCCGAGTCCGTCTACTCCTTCGCCAATAACGTCAACACCGTGGACGGCGGTACCCATCTGACCGGTCTGCGGTCGGCCGTCACCAGGACTCTGAACGACTACGCCCGCCGGAACAACTGCCTGAAGGACGCGGATGGGAACCTCACCGGCGACGATGTCCGGGAGGGACTGACCGCTATCGTCAGTGTCAAGCTGACCGATCCCCAGTTCGAGAGCCAGACCAAGGCCAAGCTGGGGAACGCCGAGGTGCGGGGGCAGGTGGATACGGTGGTCTCCGAGGCCATGTCCACCTATCTGGAGGAGAACCCTCGGGAAGCCCGCGCCATCATTGACAAGTGCTTAACCGCGGCGCGAGCTCGGATGGCGGCCCGGCAGGCTAGGGATCTGGTGCTCCGCAAGAGCACCTTGGAGAGCATGTCTCTGCCCGGCAAGCTCGCCGATTGTTCGGAGCGCAACCCTGACCTGTGCGAGGTGTACGTGGTCGAGGGTGACTCCGCCGGGGGCACCGCCAAGCAGGGGCGCGACCGGCGCTTCCAGGCCATTCTCCCTCTGAGGGGCAAGATCCTGAATGTGGAGAAGGCCCGCCTGGACAAGATCCTGGACAACAACGAGGTCCGGGCCATGATCACGGCCCTGGGGTGCGGCATAGGCGATCACTTCGACCTATCGCGGCTGCGCTATGGACGGGTGATTCTCATGGCCGATGCCGACGTGGACGGCTCCCACATCCGCACCCTGCTCCTGACCTTCTTCTTCCGCCACATGCAGCCCCTGATCGAGGAGGGGCATCTGTACATCGCCCAGCCGCCCCTATACCGGATCATGGCCAAGGGGAACAAGCACTTCTACGTCTACCGCGAGGACGAGCACGACCGGCTGATCAAAGAGCTGGACGGGAAGGTCACCCACGTGCAGCGATACAAGGGCCTGGGCGAGATGAATTGGGACGAACTCTGGGATACCACCATGAACCCGGAGACGCGGACGGTGCTGCAGGTCAACATCGAGGACGCTGCCGCTGCCGATCGGACCTTCGACATGCTCATGGGCCCGACAGTGGCCCCCCGACGGCGCTTCATCCAGACTCACGCCCGGCAGGTGCGCAACCTGGATATCTGATCCCGGTGGACCTGGCGGACGATAGCGAGACGCGAAAGTGGCGGGGAATCCCCCGCCACTTTCGCGTTCATGCATGTTGCTCCGGCAAACCGGTGTAAGGCCGTCGGCCCTACATCAGGTACTCTTCGAGAGGGCGGCAGCGACGGGGGTGCTTGAGGCGCTGCAGGGCCTGGGCCTCGATCTGGCGGATGCGCTCCCGAGTGACGCCGAAGCGCCGGCCCACTTCCTCCAGGGTGTAGGTGTAGCCATCTATCAGCCCGAAGCGCAGTTGGAGGATCTTCACCTCTCTGGGGGTAAGGCTGTTGAAGAGGTCCTCTAGGTGGTCCTGGAGCAGGCGAGCGGAGGCGGTGTCCACCGGGCTGGGGGAATCGCCGTCCTCGATGAAGTCGCCCAGGGCGCTGTCCTCCTCCTCGCCCACGGGGGTCTCGAGCGAGAGTGGTCGCTGGGCTACCTTGAGGATCTGCTCGATCTTGGCCACCGGCACTTCCATCTCTTGGGCGAGTTCCTCCGGGCTCGGCTCCCGGCCTAGGTCCTGTACCAGCTTGCGGGTGGCTCGCGCCAGCCGGTTGATCTGCTCGCACATGTGGACCGGCACCCGAATGGTGCGGCCCTGATCGGCGATGGCCCTGGTCACCGCCTGGCGAATCCACCAGGTGGCATAGGTGCTGAACTTGTAGCCTCTGCGGTAATCGAACTTGGCCACCGCCCGAATGAGGCCGATATTCCCCTCCTGGATCAGGTCCAGAAAAGGCACGCCCCGACCCATGTACTTCTTGGCCACGCTGACCACCAGGCGGGAGTTGGCCTTGATCAGGTGCTGCTCCGCCTGCCGGCCCCGGTGAGCGATGGCCTGCAGGCGTTGCACTTCCTCGCTGGTCAGGCTGCCCTTGCGGAGGCGGCGGGTGGCGAACCGGCCCTCCTCCATGCGCTTGGCCAGCTCCACCTCCTCCTCGGCCGTCAGCAGGGGCACCCGGCCGATCTCGCGGAGGTAGAGGCTGACGGCGTCGCTGGTATCTAGGTTGGTGACGTCGTCGCTGTCCTCGTCGTTGTGGACCCGGGCCCGCAACCTTCGGGCCAGCCACTCGTCCTTCTGATCGCCCTTCTTGTAGGAGATGATGACGCCGCGATTGTCCAGATCATCGAAGATGCAGTCTATTTGCTCTCCACCCTCGTCTAACGTCGGCAGCGCCTGTAGCACGTGGAAGTAGTCGAGGCATCCCTGCTCCTTGGCCTTCTGCTCCATTTGCTGGACGATCGCGTCGTGTTCGTCGGTTGTGAGTTGAAGCACCATACCTCCCCTCAAGAAAACTGTAAGAATCGAGTACGGCCCAGGTGAATAGCCGGAAGTGGAAGTGGTCGGGCACCGTGCTGTCGAGGGTCATCGTACTGGATACTCGGACCGGCTGGTTCGGCGGTACGGGAGACTGGGTGAACACGTCACTGCCGGGCACCGTGTCGGCGCCGGATGATGGGGCATGTGGTCGGCCACATAGAGGTCATCTTGCCCGTCGCATTAGGGCCGAGGAACGCCAGGATCTTGCCTCCGGCGACACTGAGCAGCGCATTGCTTACGGACAGACGGACTGCCGTAGGGCCCGGTAAGACCTCGATCAAGCATGCCTGCCTGTCAGGTTCCGCGACATACAAACCGAAGGTAAGTA
>JBBQIE010000237.1:0-4791 GCA_038324625.1 Anaerolineae bacterium
CTCCATCTTCTCGTAGATGGGGAAGAGCAGCTCATCGCCCGGGGACCAATGGTCGGGGATCATCTTCAGGCCCCGGAGGCCCCGGTCCCCAATGGCATACTCGATCTCCTCGACCATTCCCGGCGCTCGCGGCTCCGCCCAGAGCATCCCGTAGATGCGGTCCGGGGCGGCGGCTTGGATTTTGGCTATGTGCTCGGTGCTGGCCCGCACGTCCTCCCGCCGGTAGGCCAGATGGGCGCTGCCACCCTTGGACGCCGGCCGGCCGGAGGTGTCGAGGGGATTCAGGCCCAGATGGTCGCCCTCGCCCCGAGGCAGGGACCAAGCGGGCGGGTACTGGCTGAAAAGGGTGATGCGGTCGAGGTCGGCGGCATCCATCTGGCGCAGGACCTCGTCCCCAGTCTCATCCCCGCGGCAATGACAGTGGCAATCCCAGATACGCATGATGCTCTCCTTGATAGGTGAGTACGGTCTCACGCAAAGGCTCCAAGGCGCTAAGTTTTCTTCTCTCTCCTTTTCTCCTTTCGTTTTTCCTTTGCGCCTTCGCGTCTTTGCGTGAGATTTCTCGCGGGCTAGAGCCAGCGCTCGAGCCAGTCCCAAGCGGCGACACCGTGCCAGCTATGTTCGTAGGGATGCTCGTCGTAGGCAAGGCGATCAGGGTAGCCGGCGGCGGCGTAGATGGTGCGGAGGTGGGCCAGGGCGACGCGGGCGTCCTCGATGATGAAACAGGTGTCCTTCTGCCCCGCCTCCACCAACAGGGGCTTAGGGGCGATCAGCCCGGCCATGTCGGGGATGTCACCGTAGCGTAGGAGGTCCGGCACGTGCTGACCCAGGCAGAAGTTGCCCCCGCCCCGCGTGGTGATGGCATCTCCCCGGACGGTGGAGAGGTAGCCGCTGACCACCGCCACTCGGAGTCTCGGGTCGTTGATGGCCAGGTGCAGGGACATGGTGCCCCCGTAGGAGAGGCCGATCACCCCCAGGCGTTCCCGGTCCACCTCCGGGCGTGCCTCCAGGACGTCTAGGGCCCGCATCCCGTCCCAGATGTTCTGGGCCAGGAGGGTGTAGCCCAGGTAGGCCCAGGCCATGCCCACCACGTTGCAGCGGTCCCGGCCGTCCACCCAGTCCTTGGGGGCCTTGCGCTCGCCGAAGGGCAGCCACTCGGGCACGACCACCATGTAGCCGCGCTCGACCGCCTGGCGGGCGTAGTCCAGATTCTGGCGGCGGATGGAGGCGGCCCGCTCGGGGTCACCGTGATCCAGCCCCAGGAGGTCATCCTTGCCGTCGTTATGGCGGCCGTCCCCGTGCCCGTGGGCGGCCAGGAGGCCCGGGCGCCGCTCCCCGGGGGCGATACCCTTGGGGACGAGGAGGTAGGCGGGCACCGCCACCCCGGGCGAGGAGTCGAAGTACAGCTTGGTGCGGGTATAGCTCCCGCAATCCGCTTCCTCGAGCACCTCCAGGTTGGGCTCGACCGGGTCCGGCCAAGGGCCCAGGGCCCGGCGGTAGGCGTCGTGGAAGCGGGCCCGCCAGGCCTGGAAGTCGGCCGGGGAGTGGCCGGAGAAGCTCAGGCGGGGAGGGTGAGCCTCCAACATGGCTTGGATGGCATCGTAGGCGTTCAGTTGGCCGTGGATGGACATCGGGGACTCTCCTATCGAGTGGAGGCGGGCTTAGGAAGATGGACGAAATAGCCGCCCCACGTCACATCAGCGGGGCCGTTGCCCGTGAGGGGCCGCTCCGCCATGATGAAGGCTGATGAAATAACCAGGTCATCGCACGCGAAGAGCCCCGCGGTTGATGAACATTGAATGAATAGGCGACCCACTGTGCGACTGGACGCCCGCTCCACCATAAATGGCCGAGCTACTAGGAGCGAAGCCCGCTCCGCGGGCTGGGAAGTGTCTCAGCCGGCGTAGGCCGGCTTTGCGCCACCGTAGCCCCGACCATTCATGGCGGGGCGACCTCTCACGGACAATGGCCCCTCTGATGAAATATGATACGGTTATTTATTCAATGTTCACAAACCGGAGCTGATGAGTGCCTCGCGCCGAGCGTCAGCCAATAGGCACGGCAGTGCCCGCTGCGCCGACGCACACTCACGCAGGCATCCGTGTCCGCGCAGGCGGACACCCGGCCGCAGGCCCTCCAGCCCCGACCTCGGTCGAGGGGCCACACGCGCACGTTGTCCGGACTATTTCGCCAATCTTCATTGTGGCGGAGCGGGCGTCCGGTCGCGCAGTGGGTCGATTATCTGCTCAATCTTCATCATGGCGGCTCGTCCCTTCCGGGAGCTGGTTCTCTAGGCGCCCAAGGGCACGGAACAAGCCGCGTCTGGGTGAAACCAGAGCGGTGTCCAGATAAGAGCCGATATACGCGGCCGCCACGGCCCGCCGCAAGGCGCGTCCCTCGACCGGCGTTATCTTACTCTGCTCCTCCTGTCGCCTGATCCAGGTCGTGGCTCGACTGAACCCCCTGGTCCGAGATACGTACATGACCGCCTCCCACTCACGGCTCCGCCGGCGTGCTGAAAACCTGTCGGTGAAGGGATGTAAATACTACTAACCCATCGGCAGGATGCAAGAAAACCTGAGACAAACTCGACGGACGGTTCGCTCGGCATCATGATACCGGATGCCTGACCCTAGCTCAAGCGGTGGGAGGATGGACGTGGTTAGGCGCTCCCGTGGAACGGATGGCGAACGAAGGCACGCTTACCGGGACGACTTCCTCAAGGCAAGGGTTGATGGACATGGGCATCCGGGAGCTCTGCCACCCAAGTCAGCGCTTCTCGGTCGGCGAGGTCAGCTTTTCGCGGGCAACGAGGGCGGCCACACCGGCGGTGGCAGCTACCGCGCCCCCCAGCAAGAACCGATTGCGTCGGCCATGCGCATGCAGGAGGCGCTGAGCCGCCAAATAGCCGGAGGTGGCGTTGGTCCCCGCCCCCGGCCAAGTGGAGGCGCCCACCGCGTAGAGCCCGTCCAGGGGCATCTGATAGTTGGACCAGCCGGGGAAGGGTCGCCAGAGGAAGTTCTGGCGCAAGTGGTGGCTCCCGGCCAGGCTGTCACCCTCCTTGAGGTTGGGGTTGAACCGCTCTAGGTCCTGCGGGGAGAAGACCACCCGCCCCAGGACCCGTCGCGAGAGGCCGGGGGCGTAGCTCTCCAGCTTCTGCATCACCCGGTCGGCGAAGGGCTCCTTGGCCTCCTCCCAGGTCCGGGCCTCGATAGCGCCGGCGGCGTCACCCAGGATGCGCCCAGGCAGAGTCCGCACCTGCACCCAGAGGATCTCCTTGCCCGCCGGGGTCCGGGTGGGGTCAATGGCGGAAGTCTGCCCCACCACCAGCAGGGGGCTGTCGGGAAGGTAGCCGTTGAGCGACTGACTGTAGGTTCGTGACAAGTCCTCCATGTAGGGAGCAATGTGGACGTATCCGAACCGGCCCAGTTCTTCATCCCCACGCCAAGGCGCCTTACCATCCAGGGCCAGGTGGACCATCATGGTGGCGGGGCCGAAGCGATAGCCCCTCACCTTGCGACGGAACTCCCCCGGCAAGGGCTCATCGGCCAATAGGTGGTCGAAGATGAGGTTAGGGGTGAGGTTGGCGATGACGGCCCGTCCGGCGGTGATCCTCTCGCCCGAGGTCAGCTCCACCCCCACTGCCCGGCCCCCTTCCACCAGGATGCGGCGGACCTCCGCCTGCGTGCGGACCTCGCCGCCCTGTTCCGCCAGCAACTCGGCCAGGGCCTCCACCAGGTGCGAAGCTCCCCCCTCGGCCACCGCCTGGCCTTCCTCCATGTCGCTGAAGGTCTCCAGATAAGGGAACATGGTGCCCCCGGAGACGTCCGGCCCAAAGTCCAGGTGTAGGCCCCAGGTGGCCAGGAGAGTGCGCATCTCCTTGGTCTGGAAACTCACCTCGGCCAGCTCGCGGGTGGAGCTGAGGACAGTCTGAACCAGCTCGACCATACGACTGATGCCGACATCCTTGGTCCCTTTGGCCAGGGCCAGAAGGGCGTCGGCGGAGGGCATGGGGAGGAAATAGAGAGGCAGGAGGGCCTGCTTGAAGTCCTGAAAGCGCCAGTAGAGTGCCGACCAGTTGTCCGCCTCGGCCGGGTCATGTTCGGCGATGGCCGCCCGAGTTTTTGCCAGATTCCGGTAGACGCGCAGGCTCTTGCCCTCGGGGAAGAGGTTGGCGTAGGGCCTGTCCGTCACCCGATAGTGGAGCCCTTTTCGGGCCAGCTCACCGCCAAGTTCCTTGAAGACCGGAGAGGCCCGGAAGAGGTTCTGGTTGGTGGAGAAGTAATCGTGGATGAAGCCGGGATGGGTCAGCTCGCCGCTACGGACGGCCCCGCCGATAAGCTCGTCGCGCTCCAGAACTAGGACCTTCCAGCCGGCGCGGGCCAGGTAAAGGGCGGCGACCAGGCCGTTGTGCCCCGCTCCTATTACCAAAGCATCATAGTCCGCCACTTACCACACTCCTACGTCTGAAGAGTAACAATCGAGTATGGCATTGGTTTACGTCCGGCGGGAGAAGCTGTCAAGCGGCGGCGCTTCCGTCGCTCTGCCCCTCACGATGCGAACAGATCGGAATGCGAGCCGGTCCGGATCAACACAATCTCGGTTTCGGCCGACTCGTATATCAGCAGCCAGTCGGGTTCCAGGTGACATTCTCGGGTCCCCTTGTACTGCCCGACCAGAACGTGATCGCGGTACTGAGCCGGTAGCCTCTGCCCATTGACCAGCCTTTCCAGCACCTCCTTCAGGCTGCCCATGTTCTTGCCTTGCCGCTGCATCCGGGACACGTCTCGC
>JBBQIE010000238.1:0-4777 GCA_038324625.1 Anaerolineae bacterium
AGAGCCTGGGCCGGTGGATGCGCCGGATGAGCCAAGAGGCGGGCGAGGACATGGGCGAGGAGTTCGACGAGATCGTCGGGCGCCTGGAGGCGGGGGAGGATCCCGAGGAGATCGAGCAGTCCATGCCGGGCCTGGCCGGGGGCGATTCCGGGGCCGGGTACGATAGCGGGGACTCTTTCGACCCGGAGTTCTAGCGGCGCGGGCACGTGTTATCGGCGCTCGTGGGGGCGAACCTAACCCCCCCAGCGGCAGGCGCTGCGCTTCTGCCTATTGCGCCAGGCAGTAGCCTGGCTATACCCCCTTCCCTACGAAGGAAGGGGGAGCCTGACTCACCCCTCCCTTTTCAGGGGAGGGTCAGCCATTTGGTACTCCAAATGGCTTGGGGGAGAGGTTCTCCGCCCTACGGAACGCTGCTATGGTCAGGCCCCTCGCTGTCGGCCTAGTAGCGCTCGAAGCGCTCCACATCCAGGACGAAGACGTTGGCCCCGCCGATCTGCACCTCGATGGGGTTGGGGGTGTAGAGTTCCCCGGGCTCCATGATGGGGGGGAGGGGGCTGACGTACTGGGTGCGGGTGTGGCTGCTCTGGCGGATGATGCGCAGCACCTCGTCCACCTTCTCATCCTCGGTGCCGATGAACATGGTGGTGTTGCCCTCCCGAAGGAAGCCGCCCGTGGTGCTGATCACCGTGGCGCGGAAACCCCGGGTCACGAGTTGATCCAGTAGGCCCCTGGCGTCATCGCTATTGACGATACTGATGATCAGTTTCATGGGTTCACCGCCTCCTCAGGATGGCATCAACGTGGTCGCGTATCTCCGCGGCTAGGTCATCGAGCGGCCGCTCGGCATCCAGCACTCGCCAACGCTCCGGCTCCGCTGCCGCCAGTTCCAGGAATCCCTGCCGCACCCTCTGATGGAAGGCCAGGTCCTGGGCTTCCATGCGATTGGTCTCGTGGGCGTCCCGCTTCCGCTCCAGCCCCCGTTCCACCGGCACGTCCAGGCAGATGGTGAGGTCGGGTCGCAGCCCATCGGTAGCGAAATCGTTGACCCGTGCTAAGTCCGCCAATGGTAGCCCCAGGCCATATCCCTGGTAGGCCAGGGTGGAATCGGAATAGCGGTCGCAGAGAACTACCCGGCCCGAAGCCAGTGCCGGTTCCACCCGGCGCGCCACTAATTCCGCCCGAGCGGCGCAGAACAGGAGCGCCTCGGTGCGACCGGTGAGTCCCCCCAGGTCCTCATCGAGGAGCAGATTGCGAATGCGTTCGCTCACTATGGTAGCACCTGGCTCCCGGAGGCACAACGGCTCCCGCCCGGATGACACCAGGTAGCGCCGGAGCAAATCCAGCTGGGTGGTCTTGCCCCCGCCCTCCGGTCCCTCGAAGGTTATGAACTTGCCGCGCGATGCCTCGGTCACCGGGCTGTTAGCGGGGACGGCTGATGCGAACGCGGCGGAAGGGCTCGCTCCCCATACTGTACGAAAGGAGGTTGGCATCGCGGGCCATCAGGTGCTGTTGCCGCCGCATGTCGCTATCCCGCGGGCTCAGCTCCACCGAGGAGGCCCCTTGTAGGACCCGCCGGATGGCGGTCTGGGTCTCCTCGACCGGGCCGCGAGAGACCTCGGCGCGATCGTAGGGCAGGTTGAAGAGGGTAGCCAGGGAGCCGCGAACCTGTTCCCCGGTGTTGGAGCGGAGCACGTAAACGGGGATGTTGCGTCGTTCCGCCTCGGTGACGGCCTGGGGATGGCGGCGGTAGTGGCTGCGCAGGGTCATCACCGCGTCCGCCTCCTCCAGTCCGCGGGCGATCCGGGCGGGCACTCCCAGGTCCTGGGCGGCGTCCCGGAAGCGGCCGTGGCTGACGCCATAGAGGAAGACCGCCATCTGGTCCTCGGGCCGGAAAACCTGGCGCCCGGGGGTGGCGATGACCGCTCGGGGTTCCACCGGCTCCCCCAGGGACTCGGTGACTGGAACCTCTTCCATGTGGACGGTGCCGTCGGCATCGCGGTAGCGGGCCTCGGGCGGCAGGGGCCGGCCCCGGAGGATGGCGTCTACCGAGGAAGCCACGTCGTGGTGGACCAGGAGACGATCTCGGCCGACGATCTCCACCACCACGTCGAAGGTGGGGGGCGCCTTCCGCTCCAGGATGGACTTCTGGGTGCCCCGGCGCCGGGCCTCCTCGTCGCTGAGGGTGACGCTCTGGATGCCCCCGACCAGGTCCATGAGGGTGGGGTTGAGCATGAGGTTGTCGAGGCTGTTGCCGTGGGCGGTGCCCACCAACTGTACCCCGCGCTCGGCGATGGTGCGGGCGGCGCCGGCCTCCAGCTCCGTGCCGATCTCGTCAATGACGATGACCTCAGGCATGTGGTTCTCCACCGCCTCGATCATCACCGCGTGCTGCATGGTGGGCCGGGCCACCTGCATCCGCCGGGCCCGACCCACGGCGGGGTGAGGGATGTCGCCATCGCCCCCAATCTCGTTGGAGGTATCCACGATGACCACCCGTTTGTCCTCGGCCAGGACCCGGGCCACCTCGCGGAGCATGGTGGTCTTGCCGACGCCGGGGCGTCCCAGCAGGAGGATGCTCTTGTCGCTGGTGACTATGTCTTTGATGATGTCAATGGTGCCGTAGACGGCCCGGCCCACCCGCGAGGTCAGGCCCACGACCCGGCCATGCCGGTTGCGAATGGCGGAGATGCGGTGCAAGGTGCGCTCGATCCCGGCCCGGTTGTCATCGGTGAAGGAGCCGATGCGGGAAACCACGTGTTCCAGGTCTTCCTCGGTAATCTCGTGATCGCTGAGGACCGCCTCCCGCTCGAAGTAGCGGGCCTCCGGTAGCCTCCCGAGGTCCAGGACCACCTCGATGAGGTCGTCCTTGCCGTCTAGGCGGCGAAGGGCGCTCTCGACGAAAGGCGGCAGCACCGCCATGAGGGCGTCTAAGTCGTCGGTAATGCGGACTTCAGTCATTTTTCCACTCTATCGCCGACGGCGGGGAACCGGCCGGAACCGCGAGGCCGTCGGTCATCTCTGCGCTTCGATTAAGGTTGTAGCCGGCGCCGGCCGCTCCCTGGAGGCGGAGCACCGCTTCCTCTAGGGCCGGTCGGACGCACATCACGGTGTGTCGCACGGTCAGGGCCCGTTGCTGCAGCCGGGCGAACCCCCAATCGGTCAGGACCGGGTCCATCCCCTCCTGGTAGTGGCGGACGCAGCAGAAGATGGGCAGGGGCTCCCAGCGGGAGGCGACCGCCAGGGCATGGGAGACCAGCTCCTTTCGGTCTTCCCCGGCGTTGGGCCGGGTCACCACCCGGAACCAGTGGCCCGCGGTTCCCCTTCCCAGGCCAAGGTGCCCACGAATGCCGCCGCTATCCTCCAGAACCAGGCTTTCGGTCCAGCCCTGTCCGTTCCAGTCCTCGGTGGGGACGCGCCACTCGCTGTGCAACAACCCCTCGGCCTGCTGCACCCGCAGGGGGGTGGTGGCGGCGTAGAGGCGTTGCAGGTTCCAGGAATCGCGGCCGATCTGCGGTCGCAAGCGATCGCTAGCCTGAGGAAAGCGATCAGGAGGCAGCGCCATGAGGCGGTAGACAGTCTCCTCGGCGTAGCGCAGGTAGCCGTTCCGCCGGAACACGGCCTCGGCGGGCCCGTCGGCCGGCACGGTAGCGAAGAGCCGGATCACCCGGTTGGCGGTGGCCCAGGCAGTCACCGCGTTCAGCAGCGGATCCCAGATGGGTGGGGCCGTCTCGGGGGTGGAGGCAGGACCGATGTAGAGTAGGTCGGCCTCGGACCGTCCGGGTCGGCGGCGCACCTGCACGAAGCCGTAGCTGTCGCCATCGGGCTCGGGCCCGGATTGGTGGGCGACTCGGGTGATCACTGAGGGTGAGCCGAGGGCCAGCCAGGAGAGCCACGAGGCCAGGGCCTGACCGAGCGGGGAGGAATGGGCCGCCAGGGCTGCCTCCAGCCGGAGGGGCATGCCGTCGCGCTGGAGGCTGAGCAGCGCCACTAACTCACGCAAGCCCATGGGTCATTCCAGTCCCGTTACCGAGGAATATCCGTGCTATTGCCAACAGAAGCCGTTCGCGCCGCTCACGGCTCTCCCATTTTACCCGCGGCGAGGCCAAGCCGCAACCAAAGCCGGCCCCTCCGGCAAGGTACCGCGGAGCCTCACGCAAAGAGGCTGAGGCGGAAAGCTAGAGAACCATAGTCGGGGCAAACGAGGGTCCTAACCGATTTCTAATACTCTCCGCGGATTACTCTAATGAATTGGGGGTATTATATGAACATGTGGATGGCATCAGAGGGCTCGGTCGGAGGTAGGGGTTGAGGATTGCCGCGGCGCTGGCTATGGTATTGGGAGTTCTATTCTTGGCCGCCCCAGTGGTAAGCGCCCAGGGGCCGGCAACGTCGGCGGCAGAGAGCGAGTGGACCGGCGGCAATGGCTGGTGCCAAGACGGCATCTGCTTCCGGGCCTGGGCCGGCACGGCGGGAGTTGAGGTCGGGTGGCGGGTAGAGACGGATCCGGCTCGCAACCTGATCGTGACCCGGCGGGCCTTGCAGCCGGCCTTGGATGCGGCCCCGGTGGCCATCGCCGATAGCGGCAGCGAGGGGGAGTTCTCCTATCTGGACGATGATGTGGCCCCGGGGGCCATCTACCTCTACGAGTTGGTGGATCCCGATAGTGCTGAGAGGCTGGGCGATGCCCTGGAAGCGGGCGTGGCGGCCACGGCTTCCGACCCGGGCGGTGGGGCGGGGAGCCATCTGGTCTACCTGCCGATCACCCTCAAGCGATAGA
>JBBQIE010000239.1:0-4770 GCA_038324625.1 Anaerolineae bacterium
GTGGCCCTTAGTGAGAGAGAGAACTACCTGCGCAACGCCCGCTTTCAGGGTCCGGAGTGGACCCCCATGGCGGTGAGCATATCGGGGGCATCCTGGAATCAGCTCCGCCACGACCTGGAGGAGGTGCTGGCCCGCCACCCCATTCTCTTCCCCGGCTTCGAGCCCGGGAAGAGGGACTTCGACCACATGGAGTTCGGGCCGGCGCATCGGGCGGGGCAGGACTTCACCGATGCCTGGGGATGCACCTGGCGCAGCGACATTGACGGCATCGAGGGGGTGGTCATCAACGCCCCCCTGGCCGACTGGGCCTCGTTGGAGAGCTTCCAGCCGCCCGACCCCCGGGTGCAGTGGGACCGGGAGCCCGCTGACTGGGAGGGGGCGCGGCGGGGAGTGGAGGAGGCCAAGGCGAAGGGCAGATTGGCCAGCGGCGGACTGCCTCACGGGTTCCTCTTCATGCGCCTGTACTACCTGCGCGGTTTCGAGAACTTCATGGTGGACGTGGCTACCGATGACCCCAACCTGCCCCGGCTGATAGGTCTGCTTCTGGAGCAGAACCGCGTTTACCTACAGCAGTGGCTGGACATGGGGGTGGACGTGGTCGGGTTCGGAGACGACCTGGGCACCCAGAAGGCGACCCTGATTAGCCCAGCCAAGTTCGGGAAGTATGTCACCCCGGCCTACAAGAGCCTGATTGACATGATCCACGAGCATGACGCCCTGGTGGCCCTCCACAGCGACGGCTACATCATGGACTTCATGGGGGAGTTCATCAAGGCTGGGGTGGACATAATCAACCCGCAAGATCTCCTGAACGGTGTTGACAACCTGGCAAGGGAGGTCAAGGGGCGGATGTGCATCCGGCTGGATGTGGACCGCCAGAGCATCGTGCCTTTCGGCACCCCGAGAGAGATCCACGAGTTGATTGAGGAGGAGGTGAGGACACTCGGCTCGCCCGCCGGCGGCCTGGAGTTCATCTGCGGTATCTACCCACCCACCCCGCCGGAGAACGTGAATGCCGTGTGCGAGGCGCTGGAGGAGTTCCGCACCTATTGGTGGGATGGGCGGGGAGGGTAGAGGGGCGCACCTCCGGTCTTCCGGACGAAGGGGTGAGGACAGAAGGTTGGCGGCGACTTTGAGGGGGTTGAAAACCCGAGGCGGACGACTACAATGATCACGTAGTTAGCGAAGGCAAAGGAGACGAGGGCATGAAGAAGAACATGAGCCAGACGGACCGCTACATTAGGATGGCGCTTGGGGCGATCATCCTGGCGTTGGGGGTGATCCTCGGCTCCTGGTGGGGGCTGATCGGTCTGATCCCGCTGATCACGGGCATTCTGGGTTTCTGCCCTCTATACATGATCATAGGGTGGTCTACTCTGAAGGAGAGTGGCCGGCGCGCCTAGGTGGTCGGCCGGTGGGGGCACGGGCGATTTCGGCCCAACCTCCGCCAGCCCTTACCACCCGAGGCGCTTTCGCTTCTCCTCGATCAGGGAGAGGCCATGCAGGAGCCAGAGCTCAGCCCCCGGGTGGCTCGCTAGTTCCTCCGGGGAGAGCCAGAGGATTTCGGCGACCTCATTTGGATCCGGGGTGGGGGTTCCACCGGTGTAACGACAGAGGAAGATGGTGTCCAGGATGAGCCGGCCGTCCGGAAGAGCGAAGGTCTTGCTCCACACGTATTCCACCGGGCCCGTCAGGTCGAGGCCCACCTCTTCCTGAATCTCGCGTCGCACGGTGTGTTCCAGAACGCTCTCTTGATCCTGGACAGGCTCAACCTTGCCGCCAGGCAGGGCCAGAAGGCCGGGGCAGTAGTCGTCGTGTAGGGCGCGCACGATGAAGAGATACTTGCCCCGGTGGTAGACCGCTCCTTCTATGACTGCGATGTAGTTCTCGTTTGACAAACGTCTCTCCTGACTGCCCCTGAGATGTCGGAGCGCTATGGCACGTCCACCCAGATGGGGCTGGACCAGGCCATCTGCCCGTTGGTCTGGCTCACCCGCAGGTAGTACCAATGCCGACCGGGGGGCACCTGCTCCTCCACGAACCGATAGGGGACGTCGTAGGCGGCTCGGGGCACGGCCAGGTGTACTTTCATCTTGTAGGCATTGTGCCAGAAGACGTCTCCCCGATTCTCGATGTCGGTCACCGCCACCTGGAAGAGCTTCTCGATGGCGGGGCGGGTCTCCTGGAGGAAGGCCTCAACTCGGGAGCGTCTGAGAGCCTCGGAAACGTGGAAGCTAAGCTCCTCCTCACCGATGTTCAGGCGGATGTGATCGCTTCGGGAGGCTTCGATCTCGAACACCAACCCCTGGGTATTGCTCACCCCCGGTTGCCGAGGGAGGGTGGTGAGTTGCCAGGAGTACTCCTGATCGCTCTCCCGCCTCCAGTGCTGCCCGAAGGTGGTGAAGAGGCCCTCGCAGCCGAGGATATGGCCCCCGTCAACTCTGGTGTGTCCCTCCCAGACTTTGGGCTCCGACTCCACGCCATGCATGGGGCTGATGCCCCACCCGCACTCGACCCTCACCTTGAAGCGGCAAGCGTCGGTGCCCTCAAGCACCTCCCAGGTGCCGGCATGGCAGTAGGTCTGGACCACCCGGTTGTCCCGCAGGAGCTCAATGCGGTCAATGGGGGCGCTGCCGACGACCCGACCATCGAACTGGAGCGGCGGCTTTGCCGCCAGCTCGCTACCCATCAGGTGGCCGTTGAGCCGAAAATCGAGCCTGATCCGGTCCCCGGTTACGCCGTAGAGACGGCGGGCCATGAAGGCTTCCCAGATAGCCTCGCGGGTCAGCTCGCGGGCATAGAGGCCCATGAGCCCGGTGCCCCAGGGGCCGGGGTAGCCGGTGTGGCTATCGCCGGAGGCCATGATGCCGATGCGATGGCCGTGCTCCAGCCCGTCCTGGATCGAGCCCCCGCCGACCCTGGGGCCCATGTCCATGTTGCTGTCCATGCCGAGTGGGGTGTTGCACCCCTCGGAAGAGCCGTGGGAGGAGTAGATCTCGGCGAAGGGGCTGAGGGCATCGTCCTGGTATTCCCAATCCTTGCCCCGTTCGCCAACGTTGTAGGCGGTGTGGTGGGGAATGGCGATGCCGCGGGTGCGGCGGAGATGGGAGTACAGGTGAGGTAGGGTGACGGCGGCGGTGAGGGGACCGCGGTCGTAGTAGAAGACGTTGTGGTCCCCGAAGAAGCGGCGATCGCCGTGCCACTCGTAGCCGGGGAAGGTGACGAAACTGCCGGGCTGGTAGTACCGTGCCGTGGCCGCCAGGATCTCGTCCCAGTCCTCGAGGAACTGATCCCGCTGCCCGATGCTCTCGACGGCCAAGCCCCCGGGCATGGAGTAGTAGTAGAAGGGGTAGTAGGCGACCGGGAAGAAGTCCAGGTTGGCTCTAGCCGCCTCGAAGGTATCATCCAGGGTGCCCATGTGACGGTGGTGGATGTTGGTGTGCATGTCACCCCAGTATAGGTGAAGGTCCTGGTCCACGTGGGTCTCTCCCGAGGTCGTGTGGGCTGGTTGGGCGCGGTCTTCATGGTCATTATAGGCGGTTGGGGTTGACGTACAAGGCAGGGAGATCTCAGGCGAGGATGCCTCACGCAAA
Source organism: Anaerolineae bacterium (assembly GCA_038324625.1). Lineage (GTDB taxonomy): Bacteria > Chloroflexota > Anaerolineae > DRVO01 > DRVO01 > JBBQIE01. The sequence continues at coordinate 3,594 of JBBQIE010000239.1, forward strand.
GACGCCAAGACGCGAAGATGGGTAACCCGGTTGAGAACAGTCTTGTGAGACCTTCCATAGCGCGGGGTGGCGGTGCTATGATGCTTACCGGCTTACAAAGAGATCAAGGAGGCGCCGGTGGACGACACCGAGAGACTGCTGAAGCAACTGAGCGAGGCACACGGGGTACCCGGGTTCGAGGACGAAGTGCGGGCCGATCTGCGCCGGTTGGTCGAGCCCTATGGGACGGTGCTCCAGGATCGCGTCGGCTCCCTGATCTGCCGGCAGGGGGAAGAAGGGCCACGGCTGATGCTGGCCGCCCACCTGGACGAGATCGGCTTCATGGTCAACCACGTGGGGGGCGATGGCTTTCTCCGGTTCCTTCAGCTCGGTGGCTGGTGGGATCAGGTCCTCCTCGGTCAGCGGGTGATCGTCAAGAGCCACAAGGGCGACCTGTTGGGGGTGATCGGCGCCAAGCCGCCGCACCTGATCCCGGCCGATGACCGCAAGAAGCTGGTCGAGAAGAAGGACATGTACATTGACATCGGCGTCGGCGCGAAGGCGGAGGCCACCGAGGCCGGGGTGAGGCCGGGGGACGCGGTCATCCCCGTGGGCGATTTCCAGATCCTGACCGGGGGCAAGGCCTACATGGGCAAGGCCTTCGATGATCGGGCCGGGGTGGCATTGATGGTGGACCTATTGCGGCATTTCGCCGAGAGCGAGCACCCGAACGCCATCTACGGGGTGGGCACCGCCATGGAGGAAGTGGGCTGTCGAGGGGCCCAGACCAGCGCCGAGGTGGTGAATCCGGATGTGGCCCTGGTGCTGGAGGTGGACCTCTGCGGGGATGTTCCCGGCATCCTGCCTCAGGAGGCGTCCACCAAGCTCGGGGGCGGACCCTCGATCTGGCTCCTGGACGCCCGCATGATTCCCAACCTGAGGCTGCGGGACCTGGTGATCAGCACGGCCGAGGAGCTGGAGATGCCCTTGCAGTTCTCGGCCTACACCGGGGCGGCGGCCGATGGCTCGGCCATACATCTTCACCGCACCGGCGTGCCCACTATCGTCCTGGGGCTGCCGGTGCGGCACGTCCACAGTGCCGCCGGCATCATGCATCGGGACGACTACGACAATCTCCTCAAGCTGCTGATAGCCCTGGTGGGGAAGCTGGACGCGGAGACGGTAGCGTCCCTATGAG
>JBBQIE010000240.1:0-4761 GCA_038324625.1 Anaerolineae bacterium
ATCCGATGCCCAGAGCCAGAGCGCTCTTGCCACAGAAGGCTTCCGTAGAACCTATATACAGGCTTGCCATTGTCGCCTCCACAGCGGCCTAAGCTAGGACCTGGCCTAGCTCGCGAGCACCAGACGCATGTCCAGTCCGACGGCGCCCTTACCAGCTTCATATACTACCAACGGATTGATGTCCAGTTCGAGAATGTCCGGGTACTCGGTCACCAGATACGACAGGCGCAGCAAGGCGTCCACCACACTGTCCAGGTCCGCAGGCGGCTCACCTCGTACCCCCTGCAGGAGGCGAATGGAGCGGATTTCCTGAACCATCTCTCGGGCTTCCAGCTCGTCCATGGGAGCCACCCGGAACACCACGTCCCGCAGGGCCTCCACGTAGATGCCGCCGAGGCCGAACATCATGAGTGGGCCGAACTGGGGGTCCTTGTTCATGCCCACGATCACCTCCCGGCCACCCCGAACCATCTGCTGCACTTGACAGCCCCAGATCTCGGCGTCCGGCGCGTGTCGGCGGGCCCGATACATGATGAGATCGAAGGCATCGCGAACGTCGCCGGGAGTCTGCACCCCGACCTTCACCCCGCCGATGTCGGACTTGTGCAGGATATCCGGGGAGGCGATCTTGATCACCACCGGGAAGCCGATGCTCTCCGCCACCCGCACCGCCTCTTCCGGGTCCCGCGCCAGCCCCGCCGCCGGCACTCTAATGCCGATGGCCTCCATGATCTCCCGGGCCTCGGCATCCCCAATCTGCAGGCGCCCGTCTCGACGGGCCACCTCGAAGACCTTCTCCAGCTTCGCCCGGTCAATGTCGAACGTCGGCGGGGAGAATGGAGCCCTCTCCAGCCACCGTCGCTGATCCAACATGGCCCGGATGGAGCGAACCGCTCGTTCCGGTTCCGGATAGGCCGGCAGCCCGTTCTCGGTCAGGATACGGGTGGCGTTCTCGGTGAGTTCGCCGCCGATCCAGCAGGCGAAGACCGGCTTGTCGCTCTCGCCGGCGATTTCGGCCACGAGGCTCGCGGTCTCGTCCACCTCAGTCACCAACTGGGGGGTGAGAATCACCAGGACAGCGTTGACATTGGGGTCTTCGATGACCGCCCGCACCGCCATGCCGTAGCGGTCGGCCAAGGCGTCCCCCAACACGTCCACCGGGTTAAGAACGCTGGCGGCGGCAGGAAGGTTCTCCTTGAGAGTGGCCATCGTTTCCGGGGCGAGGGAGGCCAGCTTCAGCCCGGCATGTTCGACCGCGTCCGCCGCCATCACCCCCGGCCCACCGGCGTTGGTGATGACACATACACCATCTGCCGCTATCAAAGGCTGGCGGGCGAAGGCCTCCGCGAAGTCAAAGAGGTCTTCGATAGTGTGGGCCCGAACCACCCCGGTCTGCCGGAAGGCGGCCTCGTAGGCCCCCTCGGAGCCTGCCAGAGCCCCGGTGTGGGAGGACACCGCTCGGGTGCCGGCCGAGGTGCCGCCGGACTTGATGGATATGACTGGCTTGGTCTTGGTGACCCGCCGGGCCGCCTCCATGAACGCCGCCCCATCCTTGATATCCTCGAGATAAGCCATGATCACGCTGGTGGCATCGTCGGCGCCCCAGGCGTTGAGGAAATCGGTCTCGTTGAGATCGGCCTTGTTCCCCAGGCTGACAAAGCGAGAGAGACCCAGTCCCCGCTGCTTGGCCACGTCCAGGATGGAAGAGGCGATGGCGCCGGACTGGGACATGAAGGCTATGGGGCCGGGATCGGGCATAAGAGGGGCGAAGGAGACGTTGTAGGGGGTAATGGTATCGAGGTAGCCCAAGCAGTTCGGCCCTACCACCCGGATGCCGTACTCCCGAGCCACCTCGACCACCTGCTGCTCGAGCCTCATACCCTCGGCCCCCACCTCTCGGAAGCCGGCGGAGATGACGATGACACCCTGGACCCCCTTCTCCCCGCACTCCCGCATCACCCCGGGGACGAATTTGCCGGGAATCAACACCACGGCCAGGTCTATCTCGCCGGGGCACTCCAGGACGGAGGGATAGGACTTCAGACCCAGCAACTCGTCGGCCTTGGGATTAACCGGGTAGATGTCACCGGGGAATCCCGAGTCTACCAGGGAGCGCAGAACCGCGTGCCCCAGCTTGCCTTCCTCGCGGGAGGCGCCGATGACAGCGATGGATCGAGGCTGGAAAAATGCTTCTAGCATGCTCGTATCTCCGGCGGTGAGATAGGCCACAGCCTCACCGCCGCGGCCCAAAAAACGCGGCCAAAGCATACATCCGGGCCACCTCCAACGCAACTAGAGTTTGTGACCGCCAGTACAATCACTGACGCTAAGACGGTTGCGCCCCGCGACGGAAGCGCCCTAGAATCCCGTCATGTCCACCCCCATGCGACGGCAATACCTGGGCCTCAAGAAGCAGCACCCTGACGCCATCCTCTTCTTCCGGCTCGGAGATTTCTACGAGACCTTCGATGAAGACGCCAAGGTCGTCGCTCGCGTCTGCGACATCACCCTAACCTCCCGACCGGTGGGCAAGGACGTCCGGGTGCCCCTGGCCGGGGTTCCCTATCACTCCGCCGACGGCTACATCGCCAAGCTACTCCGGGCCGGCTACCGCATCGCCATCGCCGAGCAGTCGGCCGATCCCGCTGATCCTTCTCTGATGCAGCGTGAGGTAGTGCGCATCGTCACCGCCGGCACGGTCACCGAGGAATCATTGCTCTCGGCGGAAGCCAACAACTACTTGGCGGCGCTGGCCCGCGGTGACGGTCTAGCCAGCCTCGCCTACGCCGACATTAGCACCGGGGAGTTCGTGGTGGAGGAGTTTTCCGCCGGCGACGACCGAGTGGTCCAAGACGCCCTCCTCCGCGTCGGCCCCGCCGAATGCATCGTGTCCGACGGCGACGACGCCAGCCAGGCAGCCGTCCGGGCCGCCGGTCTGCCCGTCGCCACCATCGAGAGCTGGCGAGTGTCACCAGGCCGCGCCGCCGAGCTCCTCACTCAGCACTTCGGCGTGCATACTCTAGCCCCTTTCGGCATCGAGGAACGCCAGTTGGCCATTCGCGCCGCCGCTCTCTGCCTTGCCTATCTGGAGGACACCCAACCCTCGGCGCTCACGGTCCTGGAATCGCTCCGTTTCGATGGTGGGACCGGCTACCTCCTTCTGGACGCGGTGGCCCAGCGCACCTTGGAACTCACTCAGTCCACCCGGGGCGGGGGCGTGCAGGGCTCTCTCATTGAGGTCTTAGCCCAGACTCAGACGGCGATGGGGAGCCGTCTCCTTCGTCAGCGCCTGGTGAAGCCCTTGGCCGTGGTCGAAGAGCTGGATCGGCGCCTGGACGGGGTGGAGTTCTTCTTCCGCGAGGATGTGCTCCGGGCCCGAGCCCGAGAGATCTTGCGCCGAATGCCGGATCTCGAGCGGCTTGCCACCCGCTTAGGGCAGGACAGCGCCAACCCTCGCCACCTGCTCGCCCTGGCCGAGGGGTGCCGTCTCACCGGCGAGCTTCAGGAGTTGCTGTCCGATGGCGACTCCCCCTTGTCGGGGGAAGCCGCCCAGGCGCTGGCCACCCTGGATCCCTGTGATGACATCCGGAAGCTGCTGGATGCGGCCCTGGCTGAGGAACCGCCCGCCAATCTGAACAGCCCCGGCGTCTTCCGGCTCGGCTACGATCCGGAGCTGGATCGCCTGGTACATACCTCCACCAACGCCCACCAAGTCCTCGCCGATCTCGAGACTCGCGAGCGAGCCCGCACCAGGATCAAGACCCTGCGCGTCGGCCACAACAACGTCTTCGGCTACTACCTGGAGGTCTCGCGGGCCCGGTCCGAGGAGGTCCCCGAGGACTACATTCGCAAGCAGACCCTAGTGAACGCCGAGAGGTACTTCACCGAGGAGCTCAAGGCTCTCGAGGCCGACATCTACGGCGCCCAGGAGAGGCGCCTGGGTCTGGAGAAGCAGCTGTGGTCCGAGCTCCTCGCCAAGGTATCCTCCGCCTCCGGCCGCCTCCTGGCCTCCGCCAGAGCCGTGGCCGTTCTGGACCTGCTCTCGGCCCTGGCCGAAGTAGCCCGGAACCAGGACTACTGCCGGCCCTTGGTTACCGACTCCGATGCCATCGAGATCCGGGCCGGAAGGCATCCGGTGGTGGAATTGTACCTGCAACGCCAGGGCCGAACCTATGTCCCCAACGACGTCCGCCTCAGCAACAACGAGGAGGCGGTGCTGGTGGTCACCGGGCCCAACATGGCCGGAAAGTCCACCTACCTCAGGCAAGTGGCCCTGATGGTGGTCATGGCCCAGATCGGGTCTTTCGTGCCCGCCGAGAGCGCCCATATTGGATTAGTGGACCGCATCTTCACCCGCATTGGGGCCCAGGACGAGTTGGCCGCCGGGGAAAGCACCTTCATGGTAGAGATGATAGAGGCCGCTAACATCCTGCGCCAAGCCGGCCCCCGTAGTTTGGTGATACTGGACGAGGTGGGGCGGGGAACCAGCACCTACGACGGCATGGCCATCGCCCGCGCCGTGGTGGAACACATACACAATGCCCCCTCGCTGGGGTGCAAGACCCTCTTCGCCACCCACTACCACGAACTCACCGATCTGGAGCAGTACCTTCCTCGAGTGCGCAACTACTCGGTGGCCGTGGCCGAGGAGGAGACCGACGTGGTCTTCCTCCACAAGATCGTGCCCGGCGGCGCCGATCGCTCCTACGGCATTCACGTGGCCCAACTGGCCGGCATCCCCCGCCCGGTCCTGGCTCGGGC